>CAYXWW010000013.1:0-43552 GCA_964468905.1 uncultured Rhodoferax sp.
AGCCGCCCTGACCCCCAAGGCTGAGCTGGAAGGCGATATGGGTGATTCATTGCCAGGCCTGCAAGCCCGTTTGATGAGCCAGGCCCTGCGCAAGCTCACCGCGCACATCAAAAAGACCAACTGCATGGTCATTTTCATCAACCAGATTCGTATGAAAATTGGCGTGATGTTCGGCAGCCCCGAGACCACCACCGGCGGCAATGCGCTGAAGTTCTACGCCTCGGTGCGTCTGGACATCCGCCGCACGGGCACGATCAAAAAGGGCGATGAGTCCATCGGTAATGAGACCAAGGTCAAAGTGGTCAAGAACAAGGTGGCGTCTCCGTTCAAGACGGCAGAGTTTGACATTCTGTTTGGCGAGGGCATTAGTCGCCACGGCGAAATTATCGACATGGGGGTTGCGGCCAACATCCTGGACAAGTCCGGAGCCTGGTATGCGTACAACGGCGAAAAAATCGGCCAAGGCCGCGATAACGCCCGCGAGTTTTTGCGCGAGAACCCGACGCTGTCGATTGAAATTGAAAACAAGGTGCGTGATTCGTTGGGTATTCCACTGATCCCGGTAACAGCGGCTGAGCCAGAGATCAAGGTTAAGTCTGGTGGCAAAAAGGCCGATCAGCCCTCGTGAAATGGGCGCAAATTGCTACTAAAAATATAGCATACGCTATCGATGAAAGATCACCTGACGTTGGGCGCATGATGGTCACCACGCCGCTGTCGCTTAAAGGCCGCGCCCTGCGCCTGCTTGGTGCCCGGGAGTATTCCCGCGCCGAGCTGGAGCGCAAACTGGCCCAGTTTGAAGAAGCGCCTGGAAGCCTGGCGCAGGCCTTGGACGATTTGCAGGCCAAGGGCTTTATCAGTGAGCAGCGGGTTGTAGAGTCTGTGCTAAACCGACGCGCTGCCAAGCTGGGGACTGCGCGTATTCGTCAGGAGCTGCAAGGCAAGGGGCTGGCACCCGAGGCTGTGCTGGAGGCCGTGGAGCAGCTGCGCGAGACCGAGGTAGAGCGGGCCCGCGAAGTCTGGCGGAAGAAATTCGGTGAGCCGCCGGTTGACGCGGCCGAGCGCGGCAAACAGATGCGCTTTTTGGCCAGTCGAGGCTTTGGTGGTGATGCCATTCGCCGGGTTGTATCGGGCAATTTCGAGGACTAGAGCTGCGTTCATCTGTTCGTTCGCTCGGTGGCTGGCACGTTTCCCCGCTGACGTTACGGGCTATGGGTTTTGCTCCGTGTCCCCCGCGCCCTTTGGGCGCTCCTCCTTGACCTGCGCAAAACCCATAGCCCGCACCATCAGTTCCAGTCCAGTGATGAGAGCTCGACCGAAAATTGAGAGATATTGAAGCGCCAAGACCCGCAGGACCGGCAGGGCGGTGCGTTTTGCGCAGGTTAAGGAGGAGGCCATGCTTGCATGGCCGGGGGACACGGAGCAAAACGTGCCGCCCTGTCGGGCCGGAGCGAGCAAACCTCTACTTACCGTAGACCTCTGCTTTTAAAGCCCCAACATCAACTTCAGGTTCTGAACGGCGGCGCCCGATGCACCTTTACCCAAGTTGTCCAGCCGCGCCACCAACACAGCGTGGGCAAAACCGTCGGCCTTTGCATCGTTCGAAAATACTCGCAGTTCCATCTTGTTGGTGTCCATCAACGCCACGGCATCCAGCTTTTGGTCGCTAGTCGGAGCCTCCACGGTGACCCATTCGCTGCCCGCGTAATGCTTGTACAAAGCGTCATGCACATCCTGCGCTGTAGGCTTGCCCGGCAGTGTGTCCAAATGCAGAGGCAACTGCACCAGCATGCCTTGCTTGAAATTTCCAACCGACGGCACAAACAGCGGCCTGCGGGTCAGGCCGGTGTAGCGCATGATCTCCGGGATGTGCTTGTGTTTGAGCCCCAATCCATACAACTCAAAGGGAGGCGCGCTGCCTGCCTCATAGGCTTCAATCATGGTGCGCCCGCCACCCGAGTATCCGCTCACGGACGGTAGACAAACTGGAAAATCGACGGGCACGAGCCCTGCATCAACCAGTGGCCGCAGCAAGGCAATGGCGCCCGTGGCGTAGCAGCCCGGATTGGCTACCCGGCGCGCTTGTGCCACTGCTTCACGCTGACCCGCCGCCAATTCCGGAAATCCATAGACCCAGCCGGGCGCTGTTCGGTGGGCGGTAGAGGCATCGACGATGCGCGGGCCTGGGCGACCGGTTTCGCGCTCAATAGCATCCACCATGGCCACAGATGCTATGGCCGCATCGTCATGCAAGCACAAAACCACCAGATCGGCTTGCGCCATCAATGCTTGCTTGGCCGCCGCATCCTTGCGCAAGGCGGGGTCGATGCTGAGAACCTCTACGCCCGGAGTAATGTGCAACCGCTCCCGAATTTGCAGGCCGGTGGTGCCGGCTTCGCCATCAATAAATATCTTCTTCATAAACAGTATTGGCCCAGTCGATCATCAGAGGGAAGTGCACCCACACCAAGCGGATGCTGTAAGGCAACCATAAGATTGGTGCGATGCAACATGATACATTTAAGGGTTGATGTGTCCAGTGCCAGGTTTGCAGCAACAATTTGTTGCAATTTGGTGAACATTGTCCAGCTCCCAAAGAGACGTCATGAAAATCCACGAATACCAAGGCAAAGAACTTTTGCGCCAATTCGGTGTGCCGGTGCCTCGCGGCATCCCCACCTTCACAGTACAAGAGGCGGTGGAAGCCGCACAAAAGCTCGGAGGGCCGGTTTGGGTCGTCAAAGCGCAAATTCACGCCGGCGGGCGCGGCAAGGGTGGTGGCGTCAAGCTGGCTCGCTCGATTGACGATGTACGGAAAATCGCCGGTGAAATCCTTGGCATGCAACTGGTCACGCACCAGACCGGGCCTGAAGGTCAAAAAGTCCGCCGCTTGCTCATCGAAGACGGCGCTGACATCAAAAAAGAATATTACGTATCGGCTGTGACCGACCGCGCATCACAGCGTGTGGCGATGATTGTCTCCAGCGAAGGTGGCATGGACATTGAAGGCGTTGCCCACGATACGCCTGAAAAAATCCTCACAGAAATTGTTGACCCCGCACTCGGTTTAACCGAGGCGCAAGCCAAGAAGCTGTCAGACGCCATCGGTGTTCCGGCTGGCTCAACGGTCCAAGCTGTCGATGTGTTGCAAAAAGTCTACAAGTGCTACATGGATACCGATGCGTCCTTGGTGGAAATCAATCCGTTGATTTTGGAGGGCAATGGCAACATCAAGGCCCTTGACGCAAAGTTCAATTTTGATTCCAACGCATTGTTCCGCCATCCAGAAATCGTCGCCTACCGCGACTTGGATGAAGAGGACCCGGCTGAAGTAGAAGCAAGCAAATTTGACCTGGCTTACATCAGCCTGGACGGCAATATTGGCTGTCTCGTGAATGGTGCTGGCTTGGCTATGGCGACCATGGACACCATCAAATTGTTTGGCGCAGAACCGGCCAACTTTTTGGACGTAGGCGGCGGCGCTACCCCCGAGAAGGTCACCGAAGCTTTCAAGATCATGCTGAAAAATCCCAAGGTGAAAGCCATCTTGGTCAATATTTTCGGCGGCATTATGAAATGCGACACCATTGCCACTGGCGTCATTACCGCCTGCAAGGCCGTGAACCTGAGCGTGCCGTTGGTGGTGCGCATGAAGGGTACGAATGAGGAACTGGGCAAGAAGATGCTGGCAGAAAGCGGCTTGCCCATCATCAGCGCAGACAGCATGGCTGAAGCGGCTCAGAAGATTGTGGCGGCGGTATCGAAGTAATTTGCGGGACAGACCGGCGCAACGCGAAGCTCTGTCCTCAACCGATCAGGAAACACTATGTCTATTTTTATCAACAAAGATACTCGGGTCATCACCCAGGGCATTACGGGCAAGACCGGCCAGTTCCACACTGAAAAATGCCAGGAATACGCGAACGGGAAGAACTGTTTCGTGGCGGGTGTGAATCCCAAAAAGGCTGGCGAATCGATTTTCAATATTCCCATTTATGCCTCCGTCAAGGAAGCCGCCGCTGAGACTGGCGCGACCGTATCAGTGATTTACGTTCCGCCAGCGGGAGCCGCGGCAGCGATTTGGGAAGCGGTTGAGGCCGACCTTGATTTGGCTATTTGCATCACAGAAGGAATCCCTGTGCGTGACATGCTGGAAGTGCGCAACCGCATGAAAGCCAAAGAAGCAGCCGGCGGTAAGAAGACTTTGTTGCTGGGCCCCAACTGCCCTGGCCTCATCACCCCCGATGAAATCAAGATCGGCATCATGCCGGGCCACATTCACCGCAAGGGCCGCATTGGAGTCGTAAGTCGTTCAGGCACGCTCACTTACGAAGCTGTTGCACAACTGACCGAAATCGGTCTGGGGCAGTCCAGCGCGGTCGGCATTGGCGGAGACCCAATCAATGGCCTCAAACACATTGACGTCATGCGTGCTTTCAACGAAGACCCGGAAACCGATGCCGTCATCATGATCGGCGAAATTGGCGGACCCGACGAAGCAGAAGCTGCGCGCTGGTGCAAGCTGAATATGAAGAAGCCCATCGTTGGCTTTATTGCCGGTGTTACTGCACCTGCAGGAAAACGTATGGGTCATGCCGGTGCGCTGATCTCTGGCGGTGCCGATACGGCAGATGCCAAGTTGGCAGTGATGGAAGAGTGTGGCTTTACAGTCACACGCAACCCTTCTGAAATGGCGAAGCTGCTCAAGGCCTTGCTCTAGGTCGCATCCGATTGCAGCCCAGTGATGGCGATGAGCTCGCTACACTGTGCGAAACTACATGAAAGCGCTCCAAACACGCAGTTTGGGGCGCTTTTGCATTCATGAAGTGACTAGGAGCGGCACACGATGGACCTGATGGTTGGTACCGATTTCTGGATTGGTCTTGTAAAGATTGTCTGGATAGACATCATTTTGTCAGGAGACAACGCAGTCGTCATTGCCTTGGCGGCACGTTCGTTGCCTGTCGAACAGCAAAGAAAAGCCATCTTGATAGGAACCGGCGCAGCCGTCGCGCTGCGGGTTGCGTTGACCGTGGTCGCGGCAACACTATTGACCATGCCCTACTTGCAGATCGTCGGTGGCTTTCTCTTGTTGTGGATCGGTGTGCAACTGCTGCTCGAAGAGGAAGACAGCGAAGAAAAGGAAACCCGCGTCGGGGGATTGGTATCAGCAGTACGCACCATTCTGATAGCCGACTTTGTCATGAGTTTGGACAATGTGATTGCGGTGGCAGCTGCCGCAAAGGGTGACATGATCCTGCTAATCTTGGGCTTGGCCATCAGCATTCCGCTAGTGGTATCTGGCAGTCGACTCATGATTCGGTTGATGGAGCGCTTCCCAGTCATCATTCTGTGCGGTGCAGCGCTCATTGGCTGGGTAGGCGGTGAGACCATAGTAAGTGATGTTGCATTCAGAAGCGTAGTCACTGAAAACCCTTGGATCCATTACGTTGGAGCCAGCATGGGCGCGGCATTGGTCTTTGGAATCGGCAACAAACTCCGAAAACGGCACGCACAATGAGCAAAGCGCTATCAAAAATGAGTCATTTCTTTCAATAAGTTGCTTGTCGGAACCAGTGGCATCTGCTAACGTTGCCACTTGACTCGATCTTATGGTCGTGGTGCATCATGGCTAAGCGCAGCGAAATGAATGCAGTTGTGAATAGGGGTAGGGCTGGTACGTGGCGAAATCATCTAAATTCAATTCAAAGTCCTTTTGGAGGACCGATTGGTTTGCCGGCGTAGCGATCGTCATCGCCGTTGTCGTGCTCAATCTGGCAACTGACTTCATCGGAACGTTGGAGCGACGGTTCTATGACTTTGCCAGCACAAGCACGTCGCGCCAACCCTCCGACCGCATTGCCGTCATTGCTATCGATGATCAAAGTATTGCCAACCTCGGCCGCTGGCCTTGGTCGCGGGAAATCCACGCCAAACTAATAGATCAACTAGCGGCTGCAAAGGCAAAGACGGTTGTCTACACGGCATTTTTCTCAGAACCCCAGGTGGATCGCGGGTTAACTTTCATACGGAAAATAAAGGCAGCGTTAGAAACTAAGTTAGACACCAATGTCGAAACGACACCCGCCAACGAGCAGGTAACCCAATTAATTGCCGATGCAGAAGCCGCACTGGATACAGACGCAATCCTTGTGCGAAGCATTGAAAAAGCAGGGAACGTACTGTTGCCTTCGTATTTCACCTTGGGCGAGCCACAAGGCAAGCCGGATAACCCGTTGCCCGACTTTGCGCTCAAGTCCACGGTCGACGACCCTACCGGTTTTTCTATAGCAGCCCTTCGGTTTCAAGAGCCGATCTCAAGTATTGGTAACGTTTCGGCAGGTGTCGGACATCTTAATCAGTACATTGATTTGGAAGATGGCGCTGTGCGGCGTGAGCCGATGCTTGTCAATTTCTATGGCAAGGCTGTACCTTCCATGGCTTTGTTGGCAGCAACAAAAAGCTTAAATCTATCGGCAGCCGATATTCGTCTCAATGCTGGTCAGTCAATTCAGCTAGGGAAATTGCGGATAAAGACAGATGAAGCTGCCTTGATGCTGCCGCAGTTTTATAAAGGACGTGACGGAAGACCAGCCTTTGCTGTCGACTCGTTTTACGACGTACTCAGTGGAAAAATTCCCGCTTCCAAGTACACGGACAAGATTGTCATCATCGGCGCCACGGCAACGGGCGTCGGCGTCCAGTTTCCCGTTCCAGGAAATCCGCAACTGTCCCCTGCAGAAACTATCGCGCATATTACTTCGAGTATCCTAAGTGAGCACTTCATCGTGCAGCCCGCGTGGGGTATGTGGGCAAGGGCTGGCCTATTCTTATTGGTAGCCGCTTATGTCATCGCGATACTTCCACGTCTTTCTGCAGGGCTGGCCGCAAGTGTTACCTTGCTGCTATTTGTAGGGTTGCTGTCACTGGAATTTGGCCTGCTGTCGATGTCTTCCACCTGGCTTGAAATGGTTTTCCCTGCAACCCTCTTGGGGCTGGGGCACTTGGCGCTCACAACCAAGCGCTTTTTGGTGACCGAAGCTGGCAAAGTGCAAGCCGACGAAGAGTCTGCGGAAACCAATCGCATGATGGGACTGGCTCTGCAAGGCCAAGGCCAACTAGACATGGCATTTGATCGATTCCGTCGAGTCCCTGTGAGCGAAGCTGTGATGGGGAATTTGTACAACTTGGCGATGGACTTCGAGCGCAAACGGCAGTTCAATAAAGCAGAAGCCGTTTACGAACATATGGCGGCTTTTGACAAAGATTACAAAGATATCAAAGCCAAGCTGAACCGCGCCAAAAACCTGTCTGAGACCGTCATGTTGGGCGGCGGGACAAGCCATCCAGGCGGTACGATGTTGTTGGACGGCGGCGGTGTTGAGAAGCCCATGCTGGGCCGCTATCAGGTCGAAAAGGAACTTGGCAAGGGTGCAATGGGCGTGGTGTACCTAGGTAAGGACCCCAAGATTGGCCGCGTGGTCGCTATCAAGACTATGGCGCTGAGCCAAGAGTTTGCCGGTGACGAACTGGTTGATGCACGCGAACGGTTCTTCCGCGAGGCCGAGACAGCGGGACGGCTGCAACACCAGAACATTGTCACGATTTTTGATGCCGGTGAAGAGCATGACTTGGCTTTCATCGCCATGGAGTTTCTCAAGGGCAAAGATCTGGCTGACCATTGCAAGGGAGACCATTTGCTTCCAGTTCCAGTTGTAGTCAGTATCGTGGCGCGGGTGGCAGAGGCGTTGGCTTACGCACACAAACAAAATGTTGTGCACCGCGATATCAAGCCTGCCAACATCATGTATGAAATGCAGAGCGATACGGTTAAGGTTACGGACTTTGGCATTGCACGCATTACGGATTCAAGTAAGACCAAGACAGGGCTGGTCTTAGGAACACCCAGTTTCATGTCTCCTGAACAGCTTGCTGGCAAGAAGGTGGATGGTCGTTCCGATTTGTATTCTTTGGGTGTCATGTTGTTTCAAATGTTGGCAGGTGTATTGCCCTTCAGAGGCGATTCCATGTCGGAGTTGATGTACAAGATTGCCAATGAAGAGGCGCCAGACATTCGCGTCATTCGCCCCGAAATATCGCAGCATTTGGCAGATGTGGTGGCTTTGTCCCTGAGCAAGCGCCCTGAAACGCGATACCAGACAGGCGATCAGTTTGCTATGGATTTGCGCAGCGCCATGGGCCAATCTGCGGGAACGGCAACTGTTGCTTCAGCGTCCATGCCACCGGTTAGCCAAGGCTTCGCAAATGAAAAGACCGCTGCTTTTGCGGCCACAGCGTCTAAAGCGCCCGTCGACTTTTCTGCAACGGTCCCTGGAACCTTGGCCGATTTTGAGAAGACAGTGGTTCAACGGGTGCCCAAGCTTGGTGAAGCCGGGTCAGGAAACGATTCGAGTTCGGGAAAATAGGTGCCCATGATTTACCAATTCTTTTCCAAAACAGATCCGGGGCGCGCCCGTGATAACAATGAAGACTCGGTGGTCTTTGATGAGCCAACCCTGACAGCGGTTCTGGCAGATGGAATGGGCGGCTACAACGCAGGTGAAATTGCCAGTGGGATGGCGACTGCGTTTATTAAGTCTGAGCTAAGTCGTTGGTTGGTTGAAGCCGGCGATGGTGCGAAGGCGCGTGAAGTTCGCCGCGCGATGGAAATATGCGTGGACAACGCCAATCGCTCAATCTTCAATTCCGCCAATGCCAATTCACAATACGCGGGAATGGGCACTACCCTGGTCGTCGGGGTCTTTCGGGATGACAAGTTAGTGTTGGGCCACATTGGAGACTCCCGGTGCTATCGTCTTCGATCTGGGGTTTTGGAGCAAATTACCAAAGACCATTCTTTGTTGCAAGAACAAATGGATGCCGGTTTGATCACGCCTGAACAAGCCGCAACTTCCTCCATTAAGAACCTGGTAACCCGCGCTTTGGGGGTTGACGACAGCGTTCTATTAGAAGTTAATGAACACTTGGTTCAGGCAGGAGACACCTACCTGATGTGTTCCGATGGCTTGTCGGACATGATCGACGATAGTGCAATCGCTAAAATCGTGTCGTCACAATTGTCAATTGATAGTAAGGCAAGTCAACTGATTGACTTGGCAAATGAAAATGGTGGCCGCGATAATATTTCGGTGCTGTTGGTGGAGTTGCATGAGGAACCTGAAAAAAAGGGTCTCATTGCGCGCTGGTTGGGGAAGTAACATGCAGAAGTGTCTTCAAGAAACAAACTACAGGAAAAGGAGTCGATCATGCCGAAAATGATCGTTTCGATCGATGAGGTCGTGATCAAGGAAGTACAACTCACCAAGGACAAAACCACCTTGGGGCGTAGACCGTATAACGACATTGTGATCGACAACTTGGCGGTCAGCGGGGAGCATGCAGTGCTTCAAATGAGCGGCAGCGAAGTGCTCTTGGAAGACCTCAATAGCACCAATGGTACGTACCTCAATGGGAAAGCCATTAAAAAACAACAGCTGCAAAATGGCGACAGTATTGAAATAGGCAAGTACAAAATCAAATTTGTAGGTGACGGTGTTTCCGAAGACTTTGACAAGACCATGGTCGTGAAGGCGAGGCCGGCTGCTGCGGTACCACGTGCGGCGGCGCCAGTCAGCACTGGAGACTCCATCGGGATGGGAGCTTTTCAAGCGTCCATTAAAGTCTTGTCAGGTGCCGCTTCGGGTCGGGAGGTTCCATTAACGAAAGTTGTTACAACCATTGGAAAGCCTGGCGTTGCAGTAGCTGCTATCACCCGTCGCCAGCAAGGTTTTGTTGTGCACCATGTCGAAGGTGCCGGCAATCCCACACTCAATGGAAATCCGATCAAAGCTGACCCAATTTCTTTAAAGAATGGGGACTTGATCGAATTGGCGGGAACGCAGATGCAATTCGTTCAAACCTGACGGTTTGAACGAATCAGTGCTGACGATTGCGCGCCAGTTGTCGATGGAATGCGCATGAAGACCATTGCAAAGCATTGGCAGCGGATCGCTGTCACGCTGATACCGCTCATTTTTGTCTTGTTGCACGCAACAGGCGTAGTGCCCATGACGGCACTCCAGAGGCTTGACGACGCGGTCTACGACTCTAGGCTGCGGGCAACCATGCCCAAAACACTGGATGAACGTATTGTCATCGTCGACATCGACGAAAAGAGCCTTGCAGAACTAGGGCGTTTTCCATGGGCACGCAACAAACTCGCCCATATGATCGACGTGCTGTTTGAGCAACAGCATATCTCCGTCTTGGGCTTTGATGTCGTATTTGCTGAGCCCGACGACAGTTCAGGTCTCAAGCGCCTGAGTACGCTGGCTAACAATGAATTTAAGGACCAGGCCGGATTTGCAGAACGTCTGCGACAGCTTGAGCCCGAGTTGGACTATGACGCGATCTTTGCAAAATCACTTAAGAATCGGCCAATAGTTCTCGGCTATTACTTTACGGGTGATGACCGCAATTCCCATGTCACCGGAGCACTTCCAGCGCCAGTTTTGTCTGCCTCAGAATACAGGGGGCGGAAAATTCCCGCAACAGAATGGACAGGTTACGGGGCGAATTTGGAAGTTTTAGCAAAGGCGTCCCCGTTTGCAGGTCACTTCAATCCCGTCGCTGACGTGGATGGCGCCATTCGCTCGCTACCCTTACTCGCCGAATACAAAGGACAATATTACGAATCGCTGGCTTTGGCCGTCTTTCGTCTACTACTGGGTTCGCCCACAGTTGCGCCAGGTTTTTCAGATGAGCCATGGATGCCGCGCAGTTACCAGGCCTTGGACCGTATCCTCCTGAAAGACGCCAAGGCATTATTGTCGATACCGGTCGATCAGCGGGTTGCGACACTGATCCCATTTCGTGGTCCTGGAGGCGTAAAAGGCGCTTCATTTCAATATGTCTCAGCTGCAGATGTGATTGCAGGCCGTCTGGCACCTGACAGTTTGAAAGACAAAATTGTCCTTGTTGGCACGACCGCTCCCGGACTGCAAGACTTGCGCGTTACCCCGGTGGGTGAGGTCTATCCTGGCGTTGAGGCGCATGCCAATGTCATTTCTGGCTGGCTCGACAACAAAGTGGTATTGAAGCCCGACTACGCCAGTGGATACGACGTCGTTGTGCTAACCATAGCCGGGCTGATCTTAGCTGTAGGCTTGCCACTGCTTTCCGCAACACGTGCAGTCTTGCTCAGCGTAGGAGTTCTTGCTGTCGTTACGGCGATCAACACATGGTTGTATTTGTCGTTCGGTCTTGTTATGCCGCTTGCCGCAGCAATTGTCATGACGCTGACTGCGTTTGCTCTCAACATGAGCTACGGCTACTTTGTGGAAAGCCGATCAAAACGTGAATTGGCACACTTGTTCGGCACTTATGTACCGCCAGAGCTTGTGGATGAAATGGTCAAAGACCCAGATAGCTACAGCATGAAGGCGAGCAATCGTGAGCTGACCGTGATGTTTTGTGACATGCGTGGGTTCACAAAGATGTCGGAACAAATGGAGCCCACGCAGCTCCAAGAGCTGCTGACGGGAGTGTTTAGTACTTTGACAAGCCTCATACGTGCCAATCGCGGCACCATCGACAAATATATGGGTGATTGCGTCATGGCATTTTGGGGGGCGCCGGTAGACACGCCTGAACATGCGCATTTGGCTGTCAAATCTGCAATGGAAATGGCTGGTGCTGTGCGGGAAATCAATGCAACCCATAGAGCACGAGGGCTGCCGGACATTGGGATCGGCATAGGACTAAACACCGGAACCATGTGCGTTGGTGATATGGGATCCAACATACGCAAGGCCTATACAGTCATTGGTGACGCCGTCAACTTAGGATCGAGGCTGGAAGGCTTGTCAAAAGAGTATGGCGTAGATATTGTTGTTAGTGAGGCAACCCGCAAACTTGCCCCGAATTTTGCATGGCAGGAGCTCGATCGGGTACGCGTAAAAGGCAAAGAGCAGGCGGTATCCATTTTTTGGCCTATGGCACCGTCAGACCAAATGAATGAATCAAGTAACACTGAGCTCAAAACGTGGGTCAGCTTCCTAAAGGCATACAGAGCGCAAAATTGGGATCAGGCAGATGTGTTGATGATGAACTTATTGCGCATGAATGCCAAAAAGTTCCTTTACCAACTGTATTCAGAAAGAGTAGCCTCCATGCGGTTGCTCCCATTCGATCCTGAATGGGACGGTGCAACCAATTTCGAAACCAAGTGAGGAACGTACCGTGAAAGTTCGTGTACTGGGGTGCTCAGGTGCAATCGCCAAAGACTGCAAAACGACTTCGTTTCTGATCGATGGAGAAGTATTGGTTGACGCGGGCACTGGTGTCGGTGACCTAACGCTCGACGAAATGCGGGGCGTTAACCACGTGCTGTTGAGCCACTCGCACTTGGATCACATCGCGGCATTGCCGCTCATGGTGGATGCGATCGCTGCACAACGGAAGGCTCCACTGAAAGTGCATGCATTGCGCGGCACCATTCAGGCGTTAAGAGACCATATTTTCAACAACGTCATTTGGCCAGATTTTTCCCGAATCCCTTCGCCCGAAGCACCCTTTATCACCTTTCACGAGATCCAGGTGGGGCAGACCATTCAGCTGTCTGACAAATACGTAGAGGTTTTGCCGGCCGTACATACTGTTCCAGCCGCTGGCTTCGCGATCACCTCTGGACATGGCTGCTGGGTGTTCACCGGCGATACAGAGCGAAACCAAGCGTTTTGGGATCGTGTGAATCAGCTAAATGTAGCTATGCTGGTGATTGAGACAGCATTCAGCAATAGAGAAAAAGACCTTGCACATCGTGCGCTGCATCTGTCGCCCACAGTGTTGGCGGATGAATTGGATTGCATAGCACGGGGGAAAAATTATCCAATTTACATAACCCACACGAAGCCGGCAGAAACTGAGCTGATCATGGCTGAGGTCCAGCGATTTGATCAGACCCAACCATTTGGGCCGAACGTGACCCATGACATCCGCAGAATGCGCGCCGGGCAGGAGTTTGATATATGAGTTCTGTTGTGTCTGCGGGACCGGGGGAGAAAGCCTCCGAACAAGCATTTTTCGAATCACAAAAGCTGCCCTCGCAAAAACGAGGCATGACCTTTGAGGCTCTGTTCTATCGGCAGCTGCACCAAGTTACTGCGCGCATCCACGACACAGAAAATGTCGAGCAGATCATGCTGGAGACCAGTCAGGATATCTGCAAACTGCTCAATGCAGACCGCCTAACGCTCTACGCGGTCAATGAAGACCAGTCAGCAATCGTCTCGAAGATAAAAACTGGTCTCAATAGCAGTAGTGATCTCAAACTGCCTATCTCACCGCAAAGTATTGCCGGCTACGTCGCTTTCAGTCGAACGTCGTTGAATCTGCCTGATGTGTATGACGATGATGCGCTGAAACTCATCCACCCTGCGCTCACGTTTCTCAAGGTGGTAGATAAACGCTCGGGCTAC
This sequence comes from uncultured Rhodoferax sp., assembly GCA_964468905.1. Classification (GTDB taxonomy): domain Bacteria; phylum Pseudomonadota; class Gammaproteobacteria; order Burkholderiales; family Burkholderiaceae_C; genus Allorhodoferax. The sequence continues at coordinate 13,479 of CAYXWW010000013.1, forward strand.
CGGACCAAGCAAATGTTGGTTGCACCGATTTTGGAGGGAACGACTCTGCACGGCGTGCTGCAGGTCATCAACAACAAGAGCGACGAACCCTTTGGCGAATTGGAAGTTGATGGCGTTTCAGAGCTTTGCAAAACACTGGCTACTGCCATCCGCCAACGCGCAAACGGTGGCAACGCCATGCCGCTCCGAAAGGCAACCAAGTACGACACCCTGATTTCAGAGGGTTTGCTCACAGATGAAGAGCTGAGTCAGTGCATTGCAGATGCCAGAACAGAGGGCAAGTCGGTTGAGCATTTGTTGATGGCGAACTACAAGATCAAACCACTTCAGATAGGACCATCGCTCTCCAAGTTTTTTGGCGTTGCATACGAAGCCTTTAACTCGGGGCGCATTCGATCAGAAATGCTGCATGGGGCACTGAAGCGAGAGTTCATTGAAGAGCAAGGATGGATTCCTCTGGAGGAATCGCCAGAGGGGTTGGTCATCATGTGCATGGACCCTGAGGCCGTGCGTGGCTCACGGGTAGTACCCCAAGTGTTCCCTCGCATTGCTAAATTTGCCTACCGGGTAACAACACAAACAGAATTTCAAGAAACACTGGCCCAGCTCTTTGGTGCTACTGCGGATAGCAGCACCATCGATCAGCTTTTGGCCGACATGGATGGCTGTCCGATTGATGACGGTTCCAATGACGATTCCTTGGAGTCGGCAGCAGCGGACAACGAACTTGTCAAATTTGTCAACAAGGTCATTGTCGACGCGTATAACCAAAAGGCATCGGATATTCATGTCGAACCTATGCCGGGCAAATTCAAAACCGGTATCCGTTTTCGGATCGATGGTGGCTTGGTGCCCTACGTCGAAGTACCTGCGCATTTTCGTCAGGCTATGGTTACACGCCTCAAGATCATGTGTGACCTCGACATTTCAGAGCGGCGTAAACCGCAAGACGGGAAAATAAAGTTCAAAAAATACGGACCACTCGACATCGAACTGCGCGTCGCAACCATTCCCTCTGCCGGCGGAGTTGAAGACGTTGTTATGCGTATCTTGGCCGCAGGCGAACCCATCCCCATGGAAAAGCTGGGCCTGACTCCCCACAATAAAGAGCGCCTGGAGGCGACGGTGAGCAAACCCTATGGCCTGTTCTATGTATGTGGTCCAACTGGTTCCGGCAAGACGACCACCCTGCATTCCATCTTGAAGTTCCTCAATACGCCAGATACCAAGATATGGACTGCCGAAGACCCGGTCGAAATTACCCAAAAGGGACTGCGTCAGGTACAGATCAACAAGAAAGCAGGCATTGATTTTGCCCTCGTTATGCGGGCCTTTTTGCGGGCAGACCCTGACATCATTATGGTGGGTGAGTCACGTGACAAAGAAACCGTATCCATGGGTGTTGAAGCATCGCTCACAGGGCATCTGGTCTTTTCAACTTTGCACACCAATTCGGCACCCGAATCCATCACTCGCCTGATGGACATGGGCATGGACCCCTTCAATTTTGCCGACGCATTGTTGGGAATCCTGGCGCAACGATTGGCAAAGAAACTTTGTGATTGCAAGACATCCTATGTGCCAGACGCTGAAGAGTTTAGATTGTTTGTGACGGAGTACGCGGAAGAGTTGCGCCACTCCAAGGCCTGGAAAGTTGACCTTGAGGGGGAGCGCAAAAAGTTGGTCGATAGCTGGGTCAAAACCTATGGAGACGGCGGCCAGGTAAAACTCTACAAGGCCGTGGGTTGCGACAAATGTAACAAAACTGGCTACAAAGGGCGCATTGGCCTTCACGAGCTCTTGGTTGCCGATGATGGAGTTAAAAAGCTCATTCAGGAGCGAGCGCGGGTTGCCGAACTGTTTGCATCGGCGGTTGAGGGTGGCATGAGGACCTTAAAGATGGATGGAATGGAGAAGGTGATGATGGGGCAGACAGATTTGAAGACGGTGAGGCAGGTGTGCATCAAGTGACATTTTTGTAAACTTTCGCCGAAGATGATATGGCTTCCCCAATCTTTTGTTCCATTCATGTCAAAAAATCAACCGTTCGATCGCAATTTAAGCAGTGTTTGACCTGGCACAAAATCTGCATATGGAGTCTAGCTTTTCTTATTTTCTTAACCGAGGAGTTTCAAATGAAGCGTTCTATACAAAAGGGTTTTACCCTGATCGAACTGATGATTGTGGTGGCGATTATCGGTATTTTGGCTGCCGTGGCGTTGCCTGCGTACCAGGACTACACCATACGCGCCAAAAATTCTGAAGTGATTTTGGCGGCTTCGGGCTGCCGTACATCAATCACGGAAACGATCCAATCTTCGTCCGTATCATTGCCGGGCGCTAATGCTTGGGGTTGCGAGTCATCTGTCCCCACGTCGCAGTATGTGGCAATGGTTCAAACTGATGACGCGGGTAAAATTACTGTAACCAGCCAAAATATCAAAAACGCTGGCCCCACAACTGCCGCTCCAGTGACAGGTGGAACTGTAGAACTGACTCCAACCAAAAACCCTAGTGGTGCCGCATTCGCGAGTACAGATGTGAGCCTCACCGTTTACAAGTGGATCTGTGGACCCGGTGCTACTAATGGAATTCGACCACAATACTTGCCAGGTTCTTGCCGCGGCAACTAAGCCTTCAATGGCTGCATAAACGCCCCCTGTGGGGCGTTTTTTTTGTCTGAATGCCATGCTATATCTGTGTGCTTTTCCCCTGCTATTCGCAAGTTGGTTACAACCGTTGCATTTTTTACCTTGGGTCAGTTGGCACAGCGAAATATTGGCATTCATGGCAGTTCTATGCCTGATGTGGCAGGTGGTGCGAACCTTAAAGACTGTAGGAATCGCTCCGTCACTTCCGGTTGCGGCACTGCCCATCCTCGGGCTTGGGGTGCTGATTGGCATGCAGTGGGCGTGCGGCCTCATTCCGTTTGCTGGGGATGTGGTGGTTTATTGGACGTACCTGTTGCTGTGCTTGGCTAGCATGTTTTTGGGGTATCACAGTGCTCGAGAACGACCACAATGGCTCATGTGGATGGCCCACACCGTGTTGGCGGGAGCACTTGCTTCTGCCGTTGTCGCATTGTTGCAAACATTGGAGCTGTCACAGGGCTTTGCATGGATCCACAGCATGGGTAGCTGGCGAAGACCTGGCGCCAATTTGGGTCAACCCAATCAACTGGCCACCTTGCTTCTGATGGGTTTGGGCAGCCTGCTGTTTTTGCTGGAGTCGCGCAAATTTGGGATGGTGCCAGCATCCTTGATGGCACTGTTACTAACGATGGGCCTTGCTGCAACGGAATCACGAGCGGGAGCACTAGGTTTTATTGTTTTGAGTCTGTGGGGGCTTGCTAAACACAAGTCCATTGGTTTCCAGCGCATTCCTTGGGGCGTGGTGCTGGTTGGGCTCGTATTTTTAGGGTTCTACTGGAACTGGTCGTCTCTCATGGCCGAAGTCTTCCAAATACAGGGAGGTTCTCTTCCAATAAATTCAGTGGCTTATAGCCGATGGATTATCTGGCCGCAATTGCTACAGGCAGTGTTCCTCCGGCCCTGGTGGGGCTGGGGTGTCGGGCAAGTATCCACTGCACATAACGCCGTTGTAGACGCATATTCCGCCAGCGAGGCATATACCTATGCGCACAATATTCTGCTTGATGGGGCTTTGGGGATAGGGCTGCCGTTGAGTGGCCTGCTAATGATATTGCTTGGCGCATGGCTATGGCGCCGTATTCAAGCTGTCCAACAACTGGAGCAATGGTACTGTTTAGCTCTTGTGATCCCAGTGGCGGTTCATTCGCTCGTGGAATTTCCATTTGCCTATGCGTACTTTCTGGTTCCCGTTATGTTTGCACTGGGCGCTCTAGAAGGCTTGATAGGAAGCAAGCCTATATTAATGCTTCGTGTCAAGAAGCTAGCACCCGGCCTTATTTTAATGACGAGCTTGTTTATTTGGTCTTCTATCGAATACCTTGCAATTGAAAATGATTTTCGTATAGTGCGTTTTGAAGCCTTGCGGATGGGGCAAACACCGCAAAGCTACGAGCGGCCCACGGTACATCTATTCACTCAGCTTGACGCACTGCTCTACGGCGGTCGTATTGTGCCAAGACCAGAGATGCCAGCTCCGGAAATCGAACTGGCAAGAAAGGTTGCATTGCGCTATCCTTGGCCCGCCACTCAGAATCGCTATGCGCTATCTTTGGCGCTAAATGGTGATCCACAAGAAGCGGTCCGCCAACTGCGGGTTATGCGGGCTCAGCATGGACCCCAGGCATACAAAAAAATAAAGGACGCTTGGATATTGATGGCGAATGAGCAATTTCCGCAATTGTTGGCACTGAAGTTGCCGTGAGCCCGTCGATGGCATGTCTACCACTGCATAGATTGAAATTCCCATACCGTGCTGACATTGATGGCTTGCGTGCTATCGCTGTGGGCTCCGTGATTGGCTTTCATGTTTTCCCTGAAACTTTTGAAGGAGGGTTTGTGGGGGTTGATGTGTTCTTTGTGATTTCAGGTTTCCTGATTTCAACCATCATACTTAGGGATACAACGAACAATACTTTCAAGTTTACGGACTTTTATGTGCGTCGAATAAACCGGATATTTCCGGCGGTTTTAATAGTATTGACAGCGAGTCTTATATTTGGCTGGATTGCACTATTGCCAGAGGAATACCAACAAATTGGAAGACATATAGCGACCGGCGCGGGATTTGCTGCCAACTTTACGCTTTGGAACGAGGCCGGCTATTTCGACCGGGCGGCTGAACTCAAGCCCCTCCTGCATTTGTGGAGTTTGGGTATTGAGGAGCAGTTTTACATTCTCTGGCCGCTACTTCTATGGTTTTGGGCGAAGACTCGAATATCGGTACTCCCATTCATTGCCGTTTTGACAATTTCATCGTTTGTCTGGAATGTCAAAGGCGTCGTGACAAGTCCGGTTGCCACCTTCTATTCGCCCTTGACCAGAATGTGGGAGCTACTGTTCGGCGGGTGCCTAGCATGGCAAACTTTGAGCATGCAACGCCAATTGTGGCGCCAGGTATGCTTTACCGATGGCGGCAATAGAAATTGGTTTCCACACTTTAAACAATCACTTGAGCGACAACGCAACGTATTGAACAATTTACAGTCTCTTCTTGGGGGCTTGCTTGTCGTATACCCTGTATGTTCATTCAATAAAGGCATGCATTTTCCAGGCAGCTTGGCGCTGGTCCCAGTGTTTGGGGCTTGTTTAGTCATTTCCGCTGGCACTCAAGGATGGTTGAATCGAACGCTTCTATCCTCTCGGATACTCGTCTGGTTCGGAGCAATGAGCTTCCCCTTGTATCTATGGCATTGGCCATTATTGTCATTCGCAAGAATACTCGAGTTTGACGTAGCCAATATCGAAGTCCGCATCTCCGTGGTGTTCATTTCTATTCTTCTCGCGTGGGTCACGTACATCTGGATCGAAACGCCCATTCGATTCAGGCGAAATGATCGAATGGTGACAGCTGGCCTGATAGCCGGAATGATTCTTGTTGGAAGTGCTGGTTTCGGTATATACGCCAAAGACGGCGTGCCTGCGAGACTCCTTGATAAAAACAAAAACATAATCGAAATATTTTCAGACCCTTTACCCTCAGTGAAAAACTATGAATGTAGCGAAGTTATTCCCGAACTCGCCAACATAACTTTTGACTTGGGCTGTAAACTGTCAAAAAACACGGAGCCAGAAATACTGTTTTTGGGTGACTCCCACGTGACCCATTACAAAAATGCTGTGTGGAGCGAGTTTTTTAACTCCTCTGTCCTGATGGTAGCTCATACTTCTTGTCTGCCATTTTCCACACAAATTCTCCTAAACGAAGCCTGTAAAAAACGTTTCGACGCAATTACCAATTATATAAAGACAAATAAATCAATTAAGAAAATATACATCTCGGGTAGCTGGAACTATTTAATGAGTGGCGGGTATGATAAAACAGGTCAAAATTGGCGATTGGCAAAATCACCATCTCCACAGGAGATTGCAAGCTTTCTACACAATGGGCAGAATTTTCTAGCTTTGAGTTTGATGGCAGAGAAAAATGTGACGTTCATGCTCGATATTCCGATTTTGAACTTTGATATCAAATCCTGCTACGACATCAGGCCGCTCAACCTTCACCGATCCAGCGCAAAAAATTGCAATTTGACATATTTGGACTATAAGCCCATAATATCTACGCAAAAAAGAATCCTAACTGATCTGTTGTCAAAATATCCAAGAATTAGGATATTTGACCCTACCTCGTTGTTTTGCAACGAAGATATATGTCATCAAGGAGACACTCGTTTGCCATACTATTACAATGGAGACCATGTTAATTGGTACGGAGCCACCATGGTTATACAAGCAGTGACCAAAATCGAGTCCTCATCCAAGTAAATACATGGCTCTCCACTCGCCATTGGGCGAAGGTGGTAAGCTAAACTGCAAACCGGTAATCAATGTCGAAATTGTCGTCGATACTAGTTCAAACAATTTTAAACTTTGGAAGTATCGTTAGATCCAACAACTAAAACGAACACATGAGTACTCTAGAATTGCTCCCGAAGGTAGCGCTAATAACCGGTGTGACAGGACAAGATGGAGCCTATTTGGCTGAATTCTTACTCATTAAAGGTTACATTGTGCATGGCGTCAAACGTCGTGCATCCTTATTCAACACAGCCAGAATTGACCACCTATATCATGATCCACATACAGACGGTGTACGGTTCTTTTTGCACCATGGCGATCTGACGGACGCATCCAATTTGATTCGTCTTATTCAACAGATTAAGCCCGATGAAATCTACAACCTTGCAGCGCAAAGCCATGTTGCCGTGTCATTCGAAGAGCCAGAGTACACCGCAAATACCGATGCACTGGGTCCTTTGCGTTTGCTGGAAGCGATTCGCATTCTAGGGGCGGAAAAGAAAATACGCTTTTATCAAGCATCCACCTCGGAACTTTATGGCCTAGTTCAGGAAATCCCTCAGAAGGAAACCACTCCCTTTTACCCGCGTAGCCCCTATGCGGTTGCCAAGCTCTATGCGTACTGGATTACGGTGAACTACCGCGAAGCCTATGGTATGTTTGCCTGTAACGGCATCCTCTTCAATCACGAGTCACCGGTACGGGGCGAGAACTTTGTTACCCGAAAAATCACGCGAGCGCTTGCGCGAATTAAGCTGGGGCTGCAAGATAGATTATATCTGGGTAACTTGGATGCCAAACGAGATTGGGGGCACGCCAAAGACTACGTCGAAATGCAGTGGCTAATGCTGCAGCAGGAACAACCAGAAGACTTTGTCATAGCCACAGGAGTGCAATATAGCGTACGCGACTTTGTAAACGTAGCATCGAAAGAACTGGGTATTCAAGTTAGATGGGAAGGTATTGGCGTGGATGAAAAAGGATTTGACGAAAAAGGTGGTTGTATTGTCTCGGTGGATCCGCGCTATTATCGTCCCGCGGAGGTAGAAACGCTGCTTGGGGATGCCTCTAAGGCCAGAGAGAAACTCGGATGGACTCCAAAAATCTCCTTTCATGAATTGGTTAGAGAAATGGTGCGCGAAGACCTCAAATCCGCTGAGCGCGATGAGCTTGTTAAGCGGCATGGCTATTATGCCAATGATTATCATGAATGAGGCACCATGAGTTTGAGCCGCAACTTGCTGGCAGGGTTGGCAAACTCGCTGTGTACGGCATTAGTCGGACTGGCTGTTGTACCGATCTATCTCAAATACCTCGGGATAGAGACCTACGGATTGATAGGTTTTCTTGTAACAATCCAAGTGGTGTTGTCGCTGCTCGATCTCGGCTTAGCGCCAACGATAAGTCGCGAAATGGCCCGTTGCTCGGTAATCGGCAATATGCGAGAGGGACGAAACTTGCTCCACACGCTGACTGTGGTTTACGTTGTAACGGCCCTTTTAATTTTTCTGCTTGTATTGGGGCTTTCTTCATTTATTGCGAGTTATTGGCTTCAATCCAGGCAATTAGGCCTTGCCACTTTGGAGCGGGCTATAGTTCTTATGGGATTAGTTGTTTCGTGTCGTTGGCCCCTGGGCCTATACCAGGGAACATTAATGGGTATGGAGAAACTGGCCCTGTCGTGCTACATAGGCATGGCCACCACCTTGCTGGGTGGCCTTGGGGCCGTATCGATAATCACGTTCGTCTCGCCAACAATAGAAGCGCTCTTCGCCTGGCAAGCAGGCATAGCCCTGATTCACGTAGCTGCATTGCGCTGGGCCACCTGGACAGCGATCGGACGCGAAGGGTCCGAAAAATTCAATATTGATGGTTTGAGGCGGATATGGAGGTTTTCCGCAGGCCTTAGTGGGATAGCACTGTCTGCACTACTGCTGACGCAAATGGACAAGATTGTACTCAGCAAAATGCTGAGTCTCACGGAATTTGGGCAGTATGTACTTGCTACGACCTTGGTTGGAGGGTTGTATTTCCTAATAAATCCGGTCTTCAGTGTTATTTATCCAAGATTTTCTGCACTTGTTGCTGATGGTGATACGGAAAAATTAACTTATGTATACCGACTGTGGACTAATACGTTCGCGGCAATATTTTTCCCCATTGCGATGGTACTTACGCTTTTTGCTGAAGACCTTGTTCTTTTATGGACCGGAAATTCGGAAGTTGCCACAGGTATCGCACCGATAATAATGTTTCTAACCTTTGGTACCGCATTGCATGCAATGATGTACTTCACCTATGCGTTGCAATTGTCATACGGAATGACGCGGCTTCCCCTCACGATAAACATCGTACTGACCGTTGTATTGGTTCCTATTATCGTAACTCTAACTCAATCTTTTGGCGCGACGGGCGGGGCAATAGCGTGGTTGGTCTTTCACGTGCTGTACATGCTGCTTGGAACTTGGCTCACACATCGACATTTGCTCAAAGGGGTTGGCACCAAATGGTTGTTCCTTGATGTCGGCATCCCGCTTATTTTGACCTTAATTGGAGGCGCGCTATTTGGCCTTTTGACTAACGAGAATTCCAGCTTTCAATATACAAAATTGGTATACGGAGGGCTGACCGCCCTATCGGTCTCTTTCTGTTCGTTAGTGTTATCACCTAATCTTCGATCAGCGCTTTGGTCTCATAAGTGTCTGGGAAAGATAGGTAATCTGCGTCTATTGAGCTAGTGATAGTTGTGATGAATATCAAATGAAAATGATTGAGATGTATTACTCGCAATTCGGAGAGGACAAAATTCTCCATAACTTATTTCGCAGAAAAAAAAGCGGTGTATGTGTTGAGGTCGGTGCAAATGATGGGGTGAATGACAGCAACTCATACTTCTTTGAAATACTCGGGTGGACTTGTGTGCTTATAGAGCCCAATCCAACGTTGTGCCAAGAAATTCGCAAAGCGCGAAATGCACGGCTCTATGAGTGTGCAGCGTCCTCAAAAATTGGCAGCGCAACGCTCTATATCGCAGAAGGGGCTGAACGGGCACACGGGGTGTCCACAATCAGCAGTGATCCGGAAGTTCATGACAAGATCAAAAGTTACGGCTTTAGAAGCAAGCCAATTCAAGTCAAAACCAGAACTTTAGACGACATCCTATTAGAGGCAGCTCTGACCAGCGGGATCGATTTTGTAACGATCGATGTTGAAGGACATGAGCTAGAGGTTCTTGAGGGATTTTCTCTTGAGAGATGGGGGCCGAAAATAATCATCGTAGAAAATAATTCACATCAAGAAAATAATAAAGTGCAAAAACACCTTAAAAAAAATGGCTATGAAATATTCAAAAAAACTGGTGTCAACGATTGGTATGCGTCCTGCAAAAATAGAGATTTCGTGAACATAGAAAACCGTATACGTCACGTGTCTTTGCTATACAAAGCAAAGGTAAAGAACGGTCTAAAAAGAATCCCACTCCTGATGAGCTTGGTTGCATTTCTCAAAATGGAAATATTCCGGTAATGTCCGCAATCCGTCTTTCAGTTTGCATTCCAATATACAACTGTGTTGATTTTGTAGGGCAGGCATTAGATTCAATTCTTCCGCAGACCGACGACAAAATCGAGGTGATTGTCTACGATGGCGGATCAACCGACGGGGCCGCTGAACTAATAGCGACCTATTTAGCGATTTGGCCAAATCTCCAGTATCACCGTGGTCTCAGTCGTGGTGGGATTGATATCGACATGGTAAAGTGCGTCAACTTTGCGCGAGGGGAATATATATGGCTCTTTAGTGGTGATGATGTCATGCGTCCCGGCGCAATGTTGAGAGCGCTATCGTGGTTGGAAATTGGTGACGATGTATATCTATGTGCGCATTCCATTTGTGACCGCAACATGATGTTTGTGCGAACCTATCCAATGCATCTACCCAATGTACCGATCCGGATTGATTTGGCAGATTCGCATTCGCGTTCTGCATGGTTTGAATCGGCGATGACTACAGAACCATTCTTTAGTTTTATGAGCAGCTTATTGGTGCGCCGAGACAAGTGGAATAGTGGGAGGCTCGAAGAGGAATTTATCGGGAGCTGTTGGGGACACGTCTCTCGGTTATTTGGACTCATATCTACGAGTCTCCGAGTCTGTTATGTTGCAGAAACATGGTTGGATATGCGGGGAGGAAATGATTCCTTTCTGGATAAAGGTACCGTAAATCGATTTGGACTCGCAATACAAGGCTATCAAAATATGGCTGACAGGTTCTTTGGTCACCATAGTAGCGAAGCATTTAATATTAGGCGAGTGCTAAGAAATGAATTCACAATCTCTATGTTCATGTACGCCAAAAAAAAGTGTATTATCAGGCCTGATATCGAAAATAAAGACTTGCTGGATGAATTGGTAAGGCTGACTTACAGTGATGGGTCTTTTAAGGAAAGGCTTAGTCTCTATGTTTATCGATGTCCATCATGGTTCTTCGAACTTGCGAAAGTTACCTATCGAAAAACAATGTCGACTGCACATCATATGAATCGGTTTCCGAAATGAAAAAGCTTTCGCTATGCATTGCCACTTTTAAAAGAGGTGACTATATTGGAGAAACACTTGAGTCGATCGTTTGCCAAATAAGTGATGCAGTTGAAGTAATAATTTTAGATGGCGCATCTCCTGATAATACAAGCGAGGTTGTATCCGCATTCACATCAAGATACCCACAAGTAAGATACTTTCGAGAAAACACCAATTCTGGTGTTGATAGGGACTACGATAAGGCGGTTAGCTATGCATCGGGTGAATACTGTTGGCTGATGACTGACGATGATTTGCTTCGTCCGGGCGCTATCACTGACGTTTTAGGTAGATTATCAGGTCAATTCGATCTGGTGGTTGTAAATGCCGAGGTCAAAAATGCCGATCTCTCTCGGACTCTTGCATCGCGTCAACTGAATGCATCAGCCGATAGGACTTACACGAGCATTAGTTCAGAGCAGTTCTGTTCCGAATGTATGCGCTATTTATCATTTATTGGCTGCGTCGTCATACGCAGGGATGTCTGGTTGCGCAGAGACCGCGAATCCTACTACGGGACACTGTTTGTGCATGTTGGCGTAATCTTTCAAGCTGAGCCACTTGAAAACATATATGTGATCGCCGACCCACTGATCATTGTCAGATATGGCAATGCGATGTGGAGTTCTAGGGGGTTCGAGATATGGATGTTTAAATGGCCTCAGCTGGTCTGGTCGTTCAATAACTTTTCAGTTGCAGCGAAGAGTTTGGTGTGCACACGTGAACCCTACAAAGAAGTAAGGGAACTCATTTTAAAGAGAGCAATTGGTGTTTATGGATTGCCCGAATACCGGCAGTTCTTGGCTGGTAAAGTTTTTGGGTTGACGAAAATGCTGGCGCTCGGAGTGGCATGTACACCTGCATGGCTAGTAAATGCATTGGCAAGCCTGCATTGCATAGCTTTCAACAGAAGAGCTCTATTTGGCATATACGACTTCTCCCGAAGCACCAGTTCCACTGTAATTAGTCGCCTGGTCGCCCGCATCATGAAGGTCTGATCGCTGATGAAAACCGTGCTCATTACCGGTGTAACCGGGCAAGATGGTTCGTACCTCGCCGATCAATTAGTGGGAACTGCGTCTCGAATTATTGGTGCAGTTCGGGATGTGCATAAAGTGCAAGTTTTTCGCGCGGCACATTCAGTGCCAACGGTCGAATTTGTTTACTGGAATATGTTTAACCAGCAAATGATGGTAGATGTGTTGTCCCAGTATCGCCCTACTGAGATTTATAACTTTGCAGCCTATTCATCCGGTGCAGGAATGTATGACGATGCAGTTGGCATTGGCGACGTCAATGGGCTTGCCGTGACGCGTTTGTTGGAGGCCATCCGAACTGTGGACACCAAAATCCGCTTTTGCCAAGCGTCAAGCCGAGAGATTTTTGGGGTAGCCAAAGAGAGCCCGCAGACAGAGCAGTCAGTCGTCAACCCTCGCAGCCCTTACGGGGCCGCAAAGCTCTATGCAGACACCATGGTGCAAATATACCGGCAACACTATGGCCTGTACGCTTGTTCAGCGATCCTATTCAACCATGAAAGCCCGCGAAGGGGCTTAGCCTTTGTCACCAGAAAAATCACAAACACAGCAGCCAAGATCAAGCTTGGGCTTGCGAGTGAGCTGCGATTGGGTAATCTTGATGCGCGAAGAGATTGGGGTTACGCCGGTGACTACGTCCGTGCGATGTGGTTGATGCTGCAACAGCCACAGGCGGATGACTATGTGATTGCAACTGGAGAGACCCACTCCGTGCGGGATTTTTGCCAAGTTGCATTTGAGCATCTGGCGCTTGACTATCGGGATTACGTGCAAGAAGACGCTTCCGCATATCGTCCATTAGAGTCGGTTGAGCTGGTCGGGAATGCTGAGAAGGCAAAAAGACAGCTTGGATGGGAGCCTGAGGTTAAATTTCGGGCACTCGTTGGCATGATGGTGGACGCTGACATCGCGTTAGTGCGTAGAGAAAACATACTTAATTAACGTGAGCCAAAAACAGCTATGTACACAAAGATCGTGAAATGCAGGATTTGCAATAACACGCATTTAGAGCGCGTATTGGATCTGGGCGAACAAATGCTTACGGGCGTGTTTCCGCGTGAAGTGGATGCCATGGTAACCACCGGGCCATTGTGTTTGGTCAAATGTTGTGGCGGAGATGATGTTTGCGGTTTGCTGCAACTGGAGCATACCTACGATCTAGGCGAAATGTACGGAGAAAACTACGGCTATCGTTCTGGTTTGAATGCCAGCATGGTGGCGCATTTGCATGCCAAAGTGCAACGCATTAAGACGTTGGTGGCGCTGAACCCTGGTGATTTGATTGTGGATATCGGCAGTAATGACAGTACTACCCTACAGGCCTATCCCCATGACCTTAACCTGGTGGGTATTGACCCTACCGGCGTCAAGTTCCATAACTTCTACCCACCCCATATCAAACTCATTCCAGACTTTTTCTCCTCTCGCTTATTGAAGGAGTCTTTTCCAAGGCGCAAGGCCAAGGTGGTGACTTCGTTCTCCATGTTCTATGACCTCGAATCACCGATGGATTTCATGCGAGAAGTTCACGAAGTGATTGCGGACGACGGGATTTGGGTGTTCGAGCAAAGTTACATGCCGACGATGTTGGCTACTAACTCGTACGATACGGTGTGCCATGAGCACCTAGAATTTTACGCGCTACGGCAGATTCAATGGATGACAGAGCGGGTTGGGTTCCACATTCTTGATGTGGAGTTCAATGATGTCAATGGTGGGAGTTTTTCGATTACGGTTGCGAAAACTGCAAGTAGATGCACGGTGCTGCCTGCTGTGCAGAAGATCCTGGATCAAGAACATGAATTAGGCCTTGACACCTTAGTGCCGTACCAAGATTTTGCTGAGCGAATTGCGAAAACCAGGGACGATTTGCTGGCATTCATCTTTGGTGCCAAGGCCGATGGCAAAACGGTTGCGGCGCTAGGTGCATCTACTAAAGGGAACGTATTGCTGCAGTACTGTGGGCTGACAGATAAAGAAGTATCTTTTGTTGGCGAGGTAAATGCAGAAAAATACGGCTGCTACACACCAGGTACTTGGATTCCAATCATTTCAGAGGTGGAGGTACTGGCTAAAAAGATTGACTTTTTTATTGTGTTGCCATGGCATTTTCGGAAATTCTTTGAGAGTTCGCCTGTCTTTCAAGGTCAGAAATTAGTTTTTCCGTTGCCAATGTTGGCTATGGTTGAGCGGTGAACTTCCCGCAACACTTCTTCCCCGACGGCTACAGAAGAAACCACCCACAATCCCAGTCTCAGCGATGCAACCATACCCAAAGAACTCATTGACTGGACAAACGCTTCAAGCCCATGTCGTGTTGGATATACTTGACTGACGGTTCCACGATTGTTCCTTCGATTCCACGGCTGGCTCTTCGTTCGAGGGCGAACCAGAAACGGCCCATGAATGTTCTACAACGCTGAGTCAATATATCCGCTTTCAATGCAATTTTTCCAAGATCAATGTCTGTCGCTTTTGTCGATGTGGATTCAAATCTCTTTCTGGATTTGGCTTGTAACCCATAACTCCAAAGTGGTTGGCTTGACGGATATAGTGCCTGCAAGTGGCCATTTACCACTCAAGAGTATCTTCGCGTGAAGAAGTCTCTGACAAAGTCCATGCTAGTAGCCGCCAAGGCGTTTGCTTTTGTCGCTACGGTTCCGTTCCGGTTCCGAAGAAATAGAATACGTCCGCCCGTCCATGTATCCCACTCACAGTGGAAGAACTTTCTCGTTGAACGCTTTAACAAACCAGGCATGAGAATCTTGGAGATTGGCTCAAGGAATGTCACAGGGACCAATCTGAGGGCAAATTTCGACAAAGCGGAGTACGTTGGATTTGACTACTACGAAGGTGAAAATGTTGATATCTCGGGCGATGCCCACAAGTTGGCGTCTTATTTTTCAACATCAGAAAAATTCGACCTGATCTTTTCCAGCGCAGTATTCGAGCACCTTTGCATGCCCTGGATAGTCTCAGAACAAATCGCAAAGCTTCTTAATATCGGTGGCCACGTCTTCATAGAGACACATTTCTCCTTTAGTTCGCACGAACGTCCTTGGAATTTTTTCCAATTTTCTGACATGGGGCTCAGAGCATTGTTCAACGCCGAGCTAGGCTTCGACCTTGTAGAACACGGAATGAGTAATCCGATTTCTGGATACTTTGCGCACAACTCCGATCCGGACCTGCGTCACCTCCCCGTGACAGAACTTTACTGCCACAGCGAGATTCTGTGCGTTAAGACACGAGAAGCACTAAACTTTGATTGGAGAAAAGTCTCGGTCGACAAGGTAGTTGATGGAACGGCCTATCCCTTGCCCTGAATTAGCTCAAGACTAGCGATACTTCGCTTGTTTAACGTAAAAGGGCGCGCACCGTTGGTCAGCTTTTGGCTATTTTGCGGAATGCAATATGTTTTTGCGCAAGGTTCTAAGTTATGGAGATATGGCGATTCTGGTGATGAATCGAGTACGTCTTCTATTCAAATCGGCGGTACCTTTTGATTTTCGATACGGAATCAATCGATTAGTCTAATGGCTTGTCAAGCTCTATATCTAGAATCTAGAGTTTTATGAAGAACTCCTAAGCAGCTTGTTTTTTGCTATGAAACCAAGTATTTTCTTGTAAAGAAATGAACATCTCAATATCCATAGTCATAGTAAATTGGAATACAGGCAGCCTGTTGCAGGCGTGTTGTCAATCAATCGAAGATTCTGATTTGAATCATGTGCAGCTGCAAGAGGTTATTGTTGTCGATAATGCATCAACCGATGACTCTGCCAAGGGGGTGGTTGGGCACACATTGCCTCTCCAGCTGTTGATGAATCAGGAAAACCAAGGTTTCGCATTCGCCTGCAATCAGGGGGCGAAATTAGCGACTGGTGAACTCATCCTATTCCTGAACCCAGACGTGCGCTTGTACAAACAGACACTTGAAAGTACGGTGGCTTTTATGTCAAGTTTGGAGAGTGTAGAAATTGGTATCTGTGGCGTCCGACTAGAAGATGCTGAGGGAAACTACACGACAAGCGTCTCACACTTTCCAAGTGCATTGGGTGTCGTGCGTAGTGCTTTGGGTTTTCGCCCTCCGCGGGCCGAAGAACTACTTAGCAGGGGCAATCAACCCAATGTTTCAGTTGAAGTCGATCAGGTGATTGGGGCCTACTTTTTGATTCGATCAAAGCTGTTTCGTCAATTAGGCGGTTTTGACGAACGGTTTTTTGTCTACTTTGAAGAGGTTGACCTTTCTGTGCGTGCCCGATCCGCAGGATGGCGCAGTGCTTGCCTTCCCGGGGTTGCTGCATTCCATTTGGGAGGAGGGTCTTCGCAACAGATCAAAGCGCGGCGTCTTTTCTATTTTCTCCGGAGTCGACTTCTCTATTCCGGTAAGCATTTTTCCTGGGCCGGTTTAAGTTACGTAGTGTTTGCGACGCTTTGTATCGAAGTGTGTACTCGATCGATTCTGGCGGTTTTCCAGTGTTCGTGGCAACGCCTTTGCGAAACCTGGTGTGCTTATGGCATGCTCTTTCGCTGGTTGCCTCAATGGCTGTTTGGGGTAAGGCGTTGATGCACCTGCGGATATTGGTACTGTCCAAGTACAGTCGTCTTGGACCCTCCACTCACTTGCGCTCCTTGTTGTTGCGTTGGACACATCAATGGTTGTGGAAGGGCACATGCCAGTGATGAATGTGCGAGTACTGCTGTTGTCGAAGTATGGCCGTCTGGCTGCCTCTACGCGTTTGCGGACGCAACAATATCTACCTGATTTGCAAAGAGCAGGTCTGCAAGTTGCAGTGCATTCCTTGGTTTCGGATGATGCGCTTATCGCTCGTTACCAGCGTGGTCACTACCATGTTCTCGTTCTCCTTCTTGCGTATTTTGAGCGTGTACGTACGTTGATAGGACGCCACACGTTCGGCGTGGTCTGGATAGAAAAAGAGGCCTTGCCGTGGTGGCCTTTGTGGATAGAGAGGCGTTTGTTGCGGGGCGTTCCATATGTTCTGGACTATGACGATGCCGACTTTCACAACTACGATTTGCATAGATGGGCATGGGTTCGCCGCGTATATGGTCGGCGTCTTGATGGCCTTATGGCAGGCGCTGCGCTAGTTGTAGTCGGCAATGAATATTTGGCGGAGCGGGCGCGTGACGCTGGCGCACGCAAAGTGGAAGTGGTACCAACCGTTATTGACTTGGTTCGTTATCCCTACGATCGCAATCAGGTGTCGCAGCAATTTGACAGGCTGCGCATTGTTTGGATTGGGTCGCCGAGTACTGTTCACTATCTACAGTCGATTCGTGAGCCTTTGGCGCGTCTTGCCACCCAAGTGCCCTTCGTGCTCCGCGTGATTGGCGGGGGAGTATTGGAGCTACCTGGCGTGCAACTCGAGCTTGTGGACTGGACCGAAGCCACTGAGGTACAGAGCATTCGCGATTGTGATGTCGGCATCATGCCGCTGCTGAATACGCCGTGGGAAAAGGGTAAATGTGGGTACAAGTTGATCCAATACATGGCCTGTGGTCTACCCACGGTCGCGTCCAATGTGGGCGCCAATGCAGAAATAGTTCAAAACGGGGTGACTGGATATTTGGCGAACCATCCAGATGATTGGGTATCCGCGTTGGCTGGCCTACTGGCAGACAGCAAATTACGTCACACAATGGGCGTAGCAGGACGCGTGTTAGTAGAAGGAAAATACTGTGTGCAGCAGACGAGTCCAAAGCTCATCCATTTACTTTCAGCGTGCGCCAAATCCATTCAGCACAATGCGAATGGTCTTGAAGAGAATCAATAAGTCCAGCGCCACAGAGTAGTTGGCCACATAGTACAAGTCGTAGCTGAGTTTGACTTTTGTACCCTCTTCACTGTCGGCATAGCCCTGCTGCATTTGGGCCCAGCCGGTTAGCCCGGGGCGTACCAAGTGGCGGTAGGTGTACGCCGGGATGCGCATTGCAAATGATTCGACAAACTCCACCTGTTCGGGGCGTGGGCCAATCAGACTCATGTGGCCGAGCAAAACATTTACCAGTTGCGGCAATTCGTCGAATCGCCAGCGGCGTATGAAGCGGCCTACGCGGGTAACGCGGTTGTCCTGTGCCTTCGCAAACTGGGCGGTCTCGGGCGTGGGCGTGTGGCGCATGCTGCGAAACTTCCACAACCGAAAGGCATGCCCGTCGCGCCCGGTGCGCAGCTGGCTGTACAGCGCTGGTCCGCGCGAGTCCAGCCGCACGGCCAGACCGACCGCTACACACAGGGGTAACCACAGTGGCAGCGTGAGCAGAACCGCAAATACATCCGCCACCCGTTTGGCCACGTCATAGGCTGGGTTGCCATCCATCTGCCAGAGGTCGTCTCGTTTGGACGGCAACATCTTGCGCCCACTCAGCAATTCGGCTACTGCTTCCACGCTGTATAGCCGCATATGGCTGAGCTTGAGTCGGCCCAGCAATTGGCTGCGTTGTGTGGTGGACGGTACGCGGCGGTCCAGCACCACACCATCAAAGTCCATAAACGCACCCAGGTCCGCGTTGTCGGCAGGAAACGGATGCAGCTCGATGTCACGGTTTTGCAAGGTGTCCATGCCACACCAACTGTTGAGCAGTTCGGGAATGCCGGGATCCAGGCAGGTCAGACGTTGCAAGGGAAGGCGTCGGCGTAGCCGGTTTCCCAATAAGAACCAGGCCGTAGACAGGACATAAACCAACAGGACCGCGCCGCGTGAATACGGTTGCTGCAGCAAGGCAAAACCCAGCATCAGCAGCAAAAATGGCATCGCTGTGGTGACCAGCAACAAACTGGTGCGCTCTGCCGATGGCAGGCCGGCTCCGCTGTAGATCCAATGGGCGGCCAGCAGATACGGCAGTGAACACCACAATACCGTTTGTGGAAACTGGGGCGTAACCAGTTCACCCCACAGCAGGCCCAGTGCAATTCCATAACTCAACAGCAACGTGATTCCGCCGACGAACGACCACGCAAGCTGTGCGGTCTGCCGACGCGCGGTGGACGAGGCCAACCTATTGCGCTCGGTGTGCGGTGTTGTGCGGGTGGGTGTTACGTGCATGGGTGGTAAGGTATTTGGCGCTTATACCGCCTCCATCATTTTGCAATACTGTCGTTCTACTGCCTCTGCCATTTTTGTGTCACTGAAGTGTGCCAGGTAGCGCGCGCGGCTGGCGTGCCCCATGCGCACCCGGAGTGCGGCGTCGTTTTGCAAACGGTCCAGGCAGCTTGTGAGCCCAGCTTGGTCGTCTGGTTGCACCAGGAATCCATTCACTCCCTCTTCAACCAGTTCGCGGACCCCACCCACATCGGTTGCCACAATGGGTAGGCCTGCGCACATGGCTTCGATGATGGACAGCGGCAGCCCCTCATAACGAGAGCACAGCACAAAAATGCCAGCTTGCGCTAGCAAATGCGGGAGTTGATTGCTCAGACCTAGGCATTCAACCCTTTCGTGGTGCTTGGGTGAGTTTATTGCGACCCGCCTCAAAAATTCAGGCGAAGCCGTACCTTCACCGACAAGAACCAGCCTGAAGCGTGTTGCGCAGTCATCAAACGACCTAAGTAACAAATCATGATTCTTGGCATGACACACACGCGCCGACATGATGACCGCTGTACTGTGGTTCACGTCTGATCTGCACCCATGATCAGCCACACCGTTGTGAATGGTCACGCAGCGATGGGGTGCAAGCTTCAGTTGACCAAGCCCAATGTGGCGATCCGCTTCAGAGACAAAAATGTAGCGTGATCCAGGAATCAACGCCAGCAACCACTCAGTAACAAAAACAAAAGCGCTTTGCACTTTTGTACGCCCTTTGCCAAATCCCCAACCGTGAACGGTGTATATAACTGGCACATTCAAGAAAAATCCAACCAAACGGGCGATCATCCCGGCTTTGCTGCTGTGTGCGTGTAACAGAACAGGCTGCTCAGCACGAACAACCTTTAGTAAGGAAAAAAAACAGCGGAGGTCGCTAACGGGGTTGATATTGCTCCTCAACGAAGGGATCACCATGCTGCGCACGCCGTGGGGCCGCAGCGCTTCTCGGACGGGGCCATCTTCTCCAAACACCATGACTACATCAAACTTTGCTTGTAATATCGTCACGAGTGTCAAGACATGTATGGGCGCACCGGCCCAATCTGCGTTGGTGGATGCCACGAGTATTTTCTTCCGGCTATCCGCCACTGGTGTTCTCCATGCTCGGGCCTGTTTCAGTTATCGTATCGGTGCAATGGTAAGGGCGATGCCGCTCATTCTTGCAAATACTGTTCTTATGCCTTTCTCTGCTGTCTTTTTTCTGTTGACTTTGCCTTGGCTCAATCCGTTTACTTTTGGTCCCATGCCCGGCGTGGTGCCGTGGTTGTTTTCTCTGGCCTGTACGGGCGCAGTGCTGGGTATTCGGACCAGTGCCGTGCTGGCCATGTCGCACGGGGCATGGGTGCGGGTGATTGCATGCGCTTGGCTGGGTGCGGCGCTGGCCAACGCAGCTATCGGGTTAGTCCAGTATTTCGGGTCTAGTGCTGAACTGGCACCTTGGGTCAATGGCACGGGCCTAGGTGAGGCCTATGGCAATCTGCGCCAACGCAACCAGTTTGCTACGCTCACCGTAATAGGCATGGCGCCGTTGGTGTGGTGGGTGTTGCAAGGCGCGTCCTGGACGCTGGCGAGTGGGGCTGCAGTATTGTTGGCGTTGGGCAACGCGGCCTCGTCATCGCGCACCGGTCTCTTGCAGTGGATGGTGCTCTTGGCTTTGTTTCTGTATTGGGGCGGAGCCCGGCACTTGGGGCTGAGGCGGGTGCTGGTGGTAGCGGTGGTGGCGTATATCGGCGGCATGCTGGCTTTGCCATGGGGGGCTGGGCTGGACCCATTGACCAGCGGAGCCTGGGCCCGCTTGCACCAAAACGATGCGGCCTGTTCAGGGCGGCTGACCCTATGGTCCAACGTGTTGCACCTGATTGCCCAAAGGCCCTGGGCGGGTTGGGGCTGGGGGGAATTGGACTACGCCCATTTCATCACGCTGTACCCTGCCGAGCGCTTTTGTGACATTTTGGACAACGCGCACAACTTGCCGTTGCAACTGGCGGTGGAGTTGGGCTTACCCATTGCGCTTTTGGTCTGCGGTGCAAGCGTGTGGATGGTTTTGCGTGCCAGACCGTGGTGTGAAAAGTGCCCAACGCGGCAATTGGCATGGGCCGTGTTGGCGGCCGTGGGACTGCACAGTTTGCTCGAATACCCGTTGTGGTATGGGCCGTTCCAGATGGCGGTGGGTTTGTGTGTGTGGTTGCTGTGGCGCACGCCCCGGCTGGCAGACGGGCCTACACAGAATTTTGAATCTTTTAGACCTATGGCTCTCGTATATAGTGCGTTGGCAGCTACTATTTTAATAGCATTTAGCACCTATTCGGCATGGGACTATTGGCGTGTCAGCCAGTTGTATCTGGCATCAACGGAGCGCGCCAGTGCTTACCGGGACAACACGCTGGAAAAACTCCAAGGCACTTGGCTATTCAAGAACCAGGTGCAGTTTGCCGAGCTGACCACGATAGAGCTCACGTCACGCAATGCCGAGCGGGGGTATTCCTTGGCGCAGCAGTTGCTGCACTTTTCTCCAGAACCGCGGGTCGCCGAAAAGCTGATCGAGAGCGCCACGTTGTTGGGGCGCAATGACGAGGCAGTGTATTACCTGGCCCGTTACCGGGCTGCGTTTCCCGAGGCCCATGCGCGGTGGGCTGGCCCCTTAGTTAGCGACAAAACTCCCTGACTTCCCCCCGTGCTTTTCGAGCAGTTTCACATCGGTTATGGTCATGCCACGGTCGACGGCCTTGCACATGTCGTATATGGTCAGAAGCGCCACTTGCACTGCGGTTAGAGCCTCCATTTCCACGCCGGTTTGCCCTACTGTCTCTGCGGTGGCTGTGCAGGACACATGGGCGGGCTCTGTCGCCGTTGCGTGGACCAAGGCGAAATCTATGGCCACGCGCGTGAGCGCAATGGGGTGGCACAGAGGAATGAGGTCACTGGTTTTCTTAGCCCCCTGGATTCCGGCAATGCGGGCAATACCCAGCACATCGCCCTTCTTGGCATTGCCCGATTCAATCAATGCCAGCGTGATTGGCAGCATGGCGATGCGCCCGCTGGCTACGGCAATGCGGTGGGTGGCGGCC
Source organism: uncultured Rhodoferax sp. (assembly GCA_964468905.1). GTDB lineage: Bacteria > Pseudomonadota > Gammaproteobacteria > Burkholderiales > Burkholderiaceae_C > Allorhodoferax. The sequence goes on from CAYXWW010000013.1 coordinate 35,719, forward strand.
TTGGCGGTAACATCCACCATGTGGGCTTGGCCTTGGGCGTCAAAATGGGTGAAGGGTTGCATGGGGCACTATTGAAAATGGTGAAAACCACCCTAAACTGGGCATCGCTGAACTTTACCCGAGCTTCACGCTCGTAGTAACCTGTTTCGACTACGCTTGAGGTTGGTACAAACATGAAGATGGCATCACATCCCCCCGCATTTTGGCGTGACCGCATCCAGGCCAGCGCCATTCACCTGACCATCAGCCTGGTAGTGGCTGCACTGGCCGCAGCGCTGGTGTTCGGCATCTGGTATCCGTATCCCTATCGCGAGATTTCGGGTGGGCGCGAGTTGTTTTTAATCTTGGTAATTGTGGATGTGATCCTTGGTCCGTTGCTAACGCTGGCTATTTTCAACCGCACCAAGTCCTGGTCCGTGCTGCGGCGAGATCTGATGGTCGTGGCTGCACTGCAGTTCGGCGCATTAGGGTATGGCTTGTGGACCGTGAGTGTGGCTCGGCCAGTCCATTTGGTGTTTGAGATCGACCTGTTTCGCGTGGTGCATGCCATCGAGATTCCGCCCGAGATGCTTGACAAAGCTCCCCGTGATATGACTGTCCTACCGCTGACCGGACCGACACTATTGGCGCTGCGACCCTTCCGCGACTCAAACGAAAGTCTGGATGCGACCCTAGCGGCAGTGCAGGGAGTGTCGTTGTCTTCGAGGCCTGACTTGTGGCAATCCTACGCACATGCAGTGCCGCGGGTTTTGGCGGAAGCAAAGCCGGTAAAGTTGCTCAAGGCTCGGTTTGCTGGTCGCGCCGCAGAAATTGACCGGCTGTTAGCCGCCACCGGCAGTAGTTCCGAGACCGTGGTGTACCTGCCAATGGTGGGGCGTGATTCTTTTTGGACCGTGTTCCTGGACTCCGTCACGGCCCAAGTCGTTGCCACCATGCCACTGGACCCATTTTGAAAATTGACTTTGACCACGCCAGCCCGATAGGCTTTGTGAATACTATGAAGCTTGCCATTATTTTGGTAGCAACAAGTGCCTCCCTATTGCTCAGCGCACAAGCAGCACCGCCTCGCCCAGAGACCACCAGTGCCGCTTTGCCTAACTTGGGAGACGGCGCCGACATCACAACTAGCGCGGAGCGTCGCATTGGCGACCGCATCGCCCGCGAGCTGTACCGCGATGCTGACTATCTGGACGACGCGGTGATGATGGAATACGTTCAAGGAATCTGGCAGCCCTTGTTGACTGCCGCCCGTTTACGTGGCGATCTGCCGCCCGAATTGGACGAGGCGTTTGCCTGGGAAATCTTAGTGGGACGCGATCGCTCGGTAAACGCTTTTGCATTGCCGGGCGCTTATTTTGGACTCCACCTCGGTCTAGTGGGTGTCGTGGCGAGCCGGGATGAGTTGGCTTCCGTATTGGCGCATGAACTGAGCCACGTGACCCAGCGTCACATCGCCCGCAAGATGACGCAGCAAAATCAACAGACACCGTGGTTGCTGGGTGCCATAATCTTGGGTGTTTTGGCGGCCAGCAAAAGCCCGAATGCCGCTAACGCCATGATCATGGGCGGGCAGGCTGTTGGCGCGCAAGCCCAACTAAACTTCTCCCGCGATATGGAGCGTGAGGCTGACCGCGTGGGATTTGCGGTGGCCTCTCAAGCCGGCTTCGCGCCGGATGGGTTTGTATCTATGTTTGACAAACTGCAGCAGTCATCGCGCTTGAACGATTCTGGCAATTTTCCATATCTGCGCAGCCATCCACTCAGCAGCGAGCGCATGGCAGACATGCAGTCCCGTATCGAGCTGCCCGATGTGCAGCAGCCCGATAAACTCGGTGTACGTAAAAATGTTCAGGAAGCGGACCAAGCGATGATGGCTGCGCGAGCGCGCGTTCTTTCCAACTTTACGGCAGACGCCTTGCGCAACTGGGCGGTAGACGCGGATGTTGCGCAAACTAGCCGTATGACGGCCACCCAAAAAGCTGGTACCTTGTATGGTGCAACATTGGCCGCCATCAAGCTGCGCGACTACAAAGAAGCCCAAGCCCTATGGATGCGTTTGTCTGATGGTGTGCGCAGCGACGAGGCGGCATCCCGCCTTGCGCGTCTGTTGGGCGTCGAGCTGCAGTTGGCACAGAATGATGGTGTTGCCGCACTGAGGCTCTTGCAAAGTGACCGGAGAACTGCAGAAAAACTGAGCCGTGCCGAGTTGTTTTATGTGGCTCAGGCGCGGCTGCAGTTAGGCAGCAAGGAGGCAATGGCGTCGATCACCCAAAACCTCCAAGCATGGGTGGCCGAGCATCCGCGTGATGCGCAGGCCTGGCATTGGTTGGCCTCGGCCTATGAGGCAGAAAGCCGCACGCTCAGTGCCATTCGCGCACGCGCAGAGATCAATGTCGCGCAACTTGACTATCCCGGCGCGTTAAGTCGTTTCAAAACGGCCCAGGATTGGGCCCGCAACGGGGGAGCTGGAACCGACCACTATGAGGCATCCATCGTGGATACCCGCACCCGACAGGTGGAGTCATTGGTGAGGGAACAGGCGCTGGAGCGCTGAGTCAGCGGCCGCCTGTGCCTTTGCCAGTTTCTCCTGGTACATGGCACGCAATGCATTTTGTAGATTTACGGCAAATCGTGCACTATCAAAGAGCGGTGACTTTAAAGTCTTCTCACGCAACTGATTTCTAAGCCGTTCCAAGGCCTCGGGGTCATTGGAGAACCGCTGAGCAATCTCCACAAACGCTGTTTCATCTTTCGCAACCCAGTCGGTCAGGCCCACGCAAGTCAACATGGATACTCCCTGCAGGGAGATCATGGTGTCACCCGCCAGGGTGACTGTGGGTACACCCATCCAAAGTGCGAATGCAGTGGTGGTGCCGCCAGTGTAGGGAAAAGTGTCTAGCAGGATATCAACGTTACAGTGGGCCTCCAGGTAGTCCTCCATCCCCATGGCTCCTACCAGTTCCACTCGCGCAAGGTCAATGCCGGCCAAGACCATGTTGGCGCATATCCGGTTTCGGATGGATAGGCTATCAATGCTCTTATTTTGAATCCGCAAACGGGATTGGGGCACTGCTGCCAAAACTGTAGCCCATACCCGCAGCACCTTGTCATTGAGCTTGCTTGCTTGTTGAAACGATCCGAACGTTACGTACCCTTTGGTTTTGCAAGGAGACGGTGCGGTCGGAATGGCACGTGACGTCTTAGGCACGGTCATGCACAGCCGTGTGTCCGGCAGGCGAACCACGGTTTCACTGAACCACTCTTGCGAATCATCGGGTACGCACACCGTGTCGGCAATGATGTAGTCCATGCTCGTCAACCCGGTACTTGCAAAATAACCCAGCCAGGCAACTTGCACAAGTGCGGGCTTTCGAGCAAAGACTGGTAAACGCGCATCGCCCGTATGTCCGCTCAGGTCAATTAGCACGTCAATATGTTGCGTGTGTACGAGTTTTGCCACTTCGTCGTGGCTCAATTGCTGGATGTCGTGCCAATCGGCAAACAATGCCTTGAATACGTTAGTGGACGAGTCATCTATTTGGTTGTTGGAAAAAGCCACCAAATGGAATTGACTTTTATCGATGTGCTCCAGCACACCAACCAAAAAATGGAGAACTGGGTGCTCTCTGAATTCTCCGGTTACAAAGCCAATGCGTAAGGTCTTGCTTTGCGCGCCAATAGGGACAGTTGATGTTGCCGGAATCGGTAAGTCAGGACTTTCAATTGCTGAGGCAAATCGCTCGGCCGCTTCTCGGTAAGATCGATTCAGTTCGGTGGAGGCATGACTCAGGTTCAGCAACAAGAGTGAATGCGAGGGTACGTAGTCTGGTTGGTGTTCTATCGATTTTTCCAATAGTTCCACTGCAGCACGCGAGTTGCCACTTCTCGTATGGAAATAACCCTGGTGGTATCGGGTCTCATAGATTACAGTTGGGTCGGCAGTTTCTGCCATTTCAAAATATCGCCGTGCTTCCTCTCCACGCTCCAGTCGGCAAAGTGCAGCCCCAAGAATGATGCAAATCCGAACTTCGTTGACGCCCATTGCAACCGCTGCCATAAGGTGTTCCACGGTGCCCGAAAGATCAAAAGCATCGGTACACAATTTGGCGAGCAGGAGGCGATAGTCGGCATTGTCCGGGTACAACAAAATCTGCTTTTCGATGAATGCTTTGGCATGCAAACCCCTACCTTGAAGCTTTAGCAATCGCAACACGTCTTCACACGCACGGTTGAAATCTGGTTTAGCATTCAGCGTGGCGGTGAAATGGCGTATCGCGTCGTCCAGGTCACCTTGCAGTTCGCTGATCTCTCCCAGCAAATAGTGGGCCTCGAAGGCCTGTGGGTCAGTATTACCCGCGTAGGCAGCTCGGCGTAATGCGACGCGGGCCGCAGCCAATTGGTTTTGCTCCTTCAGGACATAACCCAGACAGACCAGTAATCGGGTGTCATCGGGGGTTAGGGTCAAGGCCTCACGAAAGAGACTTTCTGCCTCCTCAAATGCCGCTTCTGCAATCAGGGCATTGCCTTGCGCCCGAAGACGTTCTACGGCCGCTCCATCAACCACAGGCAGTGCTGGCGAAGTGGTGGCTGTTCCGGTGAGCGTCTCTAAGCGGCGTATCAGTGCTAGGCGGAGTCCGTCAAACATGGGATCCTTTGCCTATTGGGAACGCAAGGTGATCAGTACCCAGGCAGCCAGCGAATCTGTCAATTGCTGGTCGTAGCCAGCATCCTTCAAGTCCCACTTGAACGTGTTCAGGAGTTTGGCGGTTTTGTAAAAGTTCAGTATTTCTTCCCGCTTGAATTGGCGGATTCGCTTCAGCATTCTTTCTTTGGCATAGTTGACTTTAGACTGGCGCTTGCTGTCACTAAGCTTGGGATCATTGGGCGCCAACTCTTTGACCAAGGCAGCCAATTCAGCGCCAAATGTCTCTGAGTTTTTTGCGCTTAACCACTTGAACATATCAATTTCCCATTCGAGTTGACCTTAACCGTGTCGGGTGACTGGGACATTCTAAGCTGCCAGGAACGGAGTTTGGGTGGGGAGACTAGCCGGGAAAGTAGCTAGACGATGTGGGTGCGATGATGGGGTGGGCATGGATAGAATTGCGGACGGTGCGCTTTCGCTTTTATTCAAGTACACACAGGGGCAAGTCGTTATGGGAATCTTGATGGAACTCCTTCGGGATATGTTTGCCCGTCGTGGGGCTGTGCAAGTTTCGGCGATGGAGAAAGACACAAGATCGCCTGCTGCCGCCAAAGTCTTGAATGTTGGCGGAGGTAGTAAGGACACCCCCATCCCCGACTATTTTGCGGGCTGGCAGCATGATCTGCTAGATATTGACGATAGGGGGGCTCCAGACTTGGTTTGTGATGCCCGCGAACTTCTTCGCTTAGAGGCGGCGCAATACGATGCGGTGTATTGCTCACACAATCTGGAACACTACTATCGCCACGATGGACTCAAGGTGTTGCGGGGATTTGTGCATATTTTGAAAGAAGATGGTTTTGCCGAGATTCGCGTGCCCGATATTGCGCAAGTTATTGAAGCCGTGCAGGTCCATAAGCTTGATCCGGATGACGTTCTCTATGAAAGCGCGGCTGGGCCAATTTCCGCCCATGATGTGCTGTACGGGTTGCAGTCCGAAATTGTGAATAGTGGACAAGACTTTTATGCACACAAAACTGGGTTTACTCCCAGGTCGCTCATGAAGTTTCTGAAAGAAGGTGGTTTTCAGCATGTTTTCTTGGCCGAAGGCGTGCCGCTGGGGGTTCATGCGTTGGCCTTCAAAATGGAGCCGACGGCCAAGCAGTGTGCGTTATTAGAGCTATCCCTTTCGTAGTGCATTGCACACCACGTTTTGGCAGCCATCCACATCACCGACATCGAATCGGCCATTAACTTTTGGCGGGCGCGCCAGCCATCGCCCGATGGCATCACGCTGCCGGCACCTACGCGTGCGTTGGCGGAGGTGTATGCCCGCATGGTGTATGCGCACGCGTTGCAGGTGGATGTGTCAGCATGCAGCGAGGCCGCGTACGCTGCGTGGCTGGAGTGGTACGCTAGCACGCCCGATACGCCGTGTATTGCCATTTGCTCCACCAGTCAGGGTGACGCATTGTGCAAGGGTTGTGGCCGCACGTTTGAAGAGGTGCAGCTATGGCCCGGCATGAGCCCTGTCGAGAAGCGCGATACCTGGCATCGAATCACCGTTGAGAGTACTGGTTGGCGGTTCAATAAATATGCGGAGCGTGCAGCAGAGGGTAAGTAGGCACTACTAAATAGATAGCTGATTACACATATTCCACGAGGGCTGGCGGCTGTTTTTGGTCGCTACTTCCAGCGTACCGGTTCAATGTCCACCGTGGTTTTGTCGTCGCCCAAAGTTAACGTGCCATCCTGAATCGTGGCCTGCAACTGCATGCTGCGCTGCGCCAGCTTGGCAAGGGCTTGCGAACCATCGGTAGGTACCCGCCATACCTGCAACTTGTCCAGACGGGTCAGCTTGTTGGCAATCCCTTTCCACCACACTTCAGCTGCATGGTTGAAGGCGTACACCACGACTTGGTCTGCCTTTTGGCAGGCTTTGGCAATCGGCTTGTCTTCTGGTTGGCCCACTTCGATGCAAAGGCGTCGTTGGCCGGTGAAGTCTGTCAACGATACATCCGGGTCCTCTGGGTCCGACAAACCCGCACCAAAAGCCAATGTGCCGTCTCCATTGCAAATGTCCTGCAGTGCGTGCGCGTGCAGGGCCATTGCCGCCAGCCGAATCATCATGCGCTCATCGGTTTCGCTCGGGTGGCGCGCCAGCGTGAGCGCGTGGTCGGCGTAGTAACCGTGGTCAATGTCCGCGATTTGCAGGTTGACTTTGAAGATTGTGGATTTGAGGGCCATCAGACGCGGCGGGCCAGCTCAGCCGCCATGCCGGTGTAGCTGCCCGGTGTCATGGCGAGCAGTCGCTGCTTTTCGGTGTCTGGAATTTCCAGGTTGGCAATAAAGCCCTGCATCAGCTCGCGCGTCATGGGCGCACCACGGGTGAATTTTTTCAGCTGTTCATAGGGTTGAGGCAGACCGAACCGGCGCATGACCGTCTGGATGGGCTCTGCTAACACCTCCCAGGAAGCGTCCAAATCAGCAGCAATAGCCTCTTCATTGATTTCCAGCTTGTTCAAACCGGTTAACAAGGACTGGTAGGCCAACACCGCATAGCCAATGGCGACGCCCATATTGCGCAGCACCGTTGAATCGGTCAGGTCACGCTGCCAGCGGCTGATGGGAAGTTTTTCACTCAGGTGCTTGAGCAAAGCGTTGGCTAGGCCCAAATTGCCTTCAGCATTCTCAAAATCGATGGGGTTGACCTTGTGCGGCATGGTGCTGGAGCCCACTTCGCCGTCTTTGAGCTTCTGCTTGAAATAACCCAGCGAAACATAGCCCCAAACATCGCGCGCCCAGTCAATCAATATGGTGTCAGTGCGGGCCACGGCGTCAAAAAACTCGGCCATGTAATCGTGGGGCTCAATTTGGATACTGTAGGGCTGAAAGGTAAGGCCCAACCCCAGGGGTTCTGGTGTTTCAACCACTTTCTTGGCAAACGCTTCCCAGTCGAAATCGGGCCAGGCGGACAGATGGGCGTTGTAGTTGCCTACGGCCCCATTCATCTTGCCCATGATCTTGATGCTGGCGATTTTCTCGCGAGCCGCTGTCAGGCGGACCACGACGTTAGCGACTTCTTTGCCTACGGTCGTCGGGCTGGCCGTTTGGCCGTGGGTGCGACTGAGCATGGGGACGTCGGCAAAACCGTGCGCATGGTGCGAAGCTTGGCAATAACTGCGTCCA
>CAYXWW010000014.1:0-42933 GCA_964468905.1 uncultured Rhodoferax sp.
TGTCCAACTGGACTTTGGCGTGGCCCACACCGACCAGCACTACCACGTGCCCCTGCTGGTGAGCCCGTGGAGCTACTCCACTTACCGGGGCTCGTAAAAAGCAAAACGCCGCGCAAGGCGGCGTTTGCGTGGACGGTTGTTGCCTTGGCTATTCTGTATCGGCCAACACTTCGCGCGTTTTGCGGTTGTACTTCAGTGTGATCTTGCTCAGTTCACACAGGTCAAACTCTTCCCACACCACTTCGGAGTCGTCATCATCAAACACCACTTTGATGTCTTGTTTGCAGGCGCTTTTGTCCGAAAACTTGAATAAACGTGCTTTGGCCTGGTCCAGCACACCATCACCCATGCGGTCTCTACCCCAAGCGTTCTTGTGGCTCGGCGAAATGTAAACCTCGCGAATGGTGTAACCCGTGCGATTGACCAGAGTGAAATCAGCGTCACCAGCGAGTGCAGTGCCGGTAGCAAAAACTGTGGAAACAGCACAGAACAGCGCGGTGCGAAATTTGATATTCATAGTAAAGAGACAAAATAGGGGTGATGTAAACGGGATTCTTTCTGGCAAGCTTTGCCGGACATCAGTCTAGGCTGTTTATCGAATAAGACAAACGCAAAAAGGCGACACGTAAATAAATCGCTGAATGCGTGTAAACCACGTACGATGCAAACGCGATGCAAAAAGCGCACCCTCCCACAGTCCACTCTATCTCCAGAAAGACGCTACTATGAAACGCCTCCTATCTGTTGCCGCCATGCTGTGTTTCGCATCGTCCGGCGCGGTGTTTGCCGCTGACGAATACAACGAAGTGCCCGCCGGTGATCCGCAATACAAACAATGCATTGTTTACTCCGCCAAGTTGGGCTGGGAGGGTGGCAATGAAAAGAGCCCCATCAAGGGTCAGACTAAAGTGCAAGCCTTTTGCACCTGCATGTGGAATGAGACTCCAGACGATTTCAAAGGCAACCTTGCCAAGCTGGCCGATAGCCCCCAGGGAAAGAAAATCAACAAAATCTGCGAAAAGTACGCTGATTGGGGTGAATGATTTCCCCTTCGATGCCTAGCGCTGCGGAGCCCGTGCCTCGCGCACGAGGTTTCGGCAGTCGCTGTCCTGTCCCGGCCCGGGGTCTACCAGCGGGATCAGTGCCAGGAAAGGATTGAGCAAGCCCAATGCTATTGCACCTGCGGCACGCACGGCGACACGGCCCTTGTCTACACCCGCCGTGGGTTTAGCAAACGTGCCACGAATATAGATGGGGCTGCGCAGTGCCAGCGGGCTAGTGCGCTTAGTCTTTTGGTTGAGCGTGAGATCCAGTGTCTCGTGCGCCAAGTCGATGCTGCCAATGCCATACAGGGTGGTGACATCGGTGTCAAAGACCAGTGAGTCCACTGCCATCAGGCCGTTTTTGACTTCAAAGTCGGCCACTGCACAACGCAGTTTGATGCGCCGGTCGCCCGCCACACTCAGCTGCAGAATTTCAAATAAATGCAGGCCCGCCTTTTCCATCATCAACTGGCTCACTTCACCGCGGGCCATGCCCACAGCAACCTGGCCGTTGGCGGTGGCTAGCATCCGGCCGACGGAGTTGCCTTTACCCTTGAGCGTTACAACGCCGTTGACGTCTCCCAAGCTGGACTGGTTCAGTGCCACCGCGGGCAGCAGTTTGGAAAGCAAGAGCTTGCGGACTTGCATCTGCACTGTGGCCTTGATGGGCTTGTTGCGTCCGTCCAAGGTGACGGTGGTACTCAGGTGACCGCCGGCCACACCAAAGTCCAGCGGCGTGAGCGTCAGCACGGCATCTTGCAGTTTGAGGTGTACGGTCAGATCGTCCAGTGGCAGTGCCTTGGCTCGGCGAATCTGTTGGGCCTTCAGGCTGACGTCTGCGTCCATGCTGCTCCAACGGTCCGTGTTGAAAGGTATATCCGGCAGTACGCCCTTAGGCTGCGCTTCTGCTACAGGGGTGGTTGCGGTGATGGGTGTGCCATCGGCAGGGCGCTTGCCAATGATGGGTGCCAAGTCATCCAGGTCCAGCACCTTGGACGTGAGCTGGGCCGTTAGTTGCGGCCGCGTGCCACCGGTGACGATCTGGGCCGATCCTGCTACATCACTGTGTCCCATGTGGCCGGAGAATGCCTCGTAGCGCCAACGATTTGCGCCGTGCACCAGACGCCCGCGCATGGCGTAGGCGGGGGTGGCGGGCGCGGGAATGCCCAGCAAGGGAGAGAGTTGCTGCAGGCTATCGCCATCGATGGCCAATTGCATGTCTACCGCCGATAGCTTCACGAGCCCGGTAACAGTTCCATTGGACTTGATATGGGTGCGCCCCAGTGTTGCATCCACGGCAAGTGGGTATGGCGCGCGCTCGTCACGCATAGCTAGTACCGGTCCGCCGCTTCCCGATGCCTTGACCGGTAGACCATGAAGATGCCCTGTGGCGCTGAAGTTGACGCCAGGCGCATTGGGCGCAACGGCAGTTGAAAGCTTGGCGCGGATCTGGGTTTTGTTGGCGGTGTCCTCATACCCCAGCTCGCCTTGGTCCAGCGTCATTTGGCCAATATGCACGCGGGCACTTTCGTCTTTCTGCTGCAGGTCTAGCAGCCAGTTTTTTTTGCCCTGGGCGTCTTGTTCCAAGAAAACGATCGGGCGCACGAGATGGACCGTGGGCAGCACAACGTTGCGTATCAATAGCTGCGGTACATCAACGCTGATTTCTACCGCCTCTGCAGTCAGCATGTGCTTTTCATGTGCCCACGGGGGGTTGGCAAAACTGACCGCGTTGGCGCGCAGGATCGGGGCAGGCCAGGCCATGGCCAGCGTGAAATCGCCGTGGATGGAGAGCGCGCGGCCGGTCTTGTGCTCGGTCAGGCGTTCGATAGGACCTCGCAACCAGTTCCAACCATAGGTGCCAACCCACAGTGCCAACACGACAAGGGGTGTCAGCAGTACGGCAGCCAGCCACAAAAAATTACGTTTCCACCGCATGCGGCCATTGTCTGATTCGAGTACCACGCCTTCCGTTCGCGGGCGTACATACAAACGAGCGTGTGTGGCCTAGCCTGCGGTATTCAACCAAAAGGCATGACCATGTACACACGTTTCGCAACCCCTTGCCATCTGGCACTTGCAACATTGACCACGCTCTGTGTCACCGGCTCCACATGGGCCGCTGGTCCATCGCCCGCCGTTGCGGACGCGCAGGAACGCTACCGCCAGGACATGGTGATTTGCAACAGCGGTCAGTCCTACCAGGATGCCGATACCTGTCGCACCGAGGCGCGCAACGCCCTGGCTGAAGCCAAGCGCGGTGGGCTGCGTGACGCATCGCCAGAGCAGTATGTGCGCAACGCAGTGCAGCGTTGCACTGCCTTCCAGGGTGAGGATCGTGCTGTGTGCGAAGCGCGTGTGCTGAACCCCTCGCGCGTGGAAGGAAGTGTGCAAGGCGGTGGCATTCTGCGTGAAAGCACCATTCTCGTTCCTGCAAATTGAAGAACGATGTGAAGACCGATGGTGAAGGTCAAAACGGCCAGGTGCCCACCAGGTAAGCTTGGCGCTGGATGGGTAGTTGGCGCACGATGGCGTCCTCAGACCCACCGTGGACCCGCAGGCCACCTTCGATCTTGATCTGCTCGCCAGACCAGATGGCGGACGCTGTGGTGATGTGGCCTTGGTCGGCAGGGGTGTAGAGCACATCCAGCGCGGTTTGCCAGCGTTCATGTTGCCAGCTGACGCGGGCAAACAGGTTGTCTTGTCGCAGGTTTTTGGAAGCACTAAAGGCGCTGCTCTGCCACGCCAGATTGCCAGCAATGGCAGCTGCGGTCACGCCCTTGGAAGACCAGAGTGGCAATGCCCGGTTGCGGTTGTTCCAGCTATTCCATTGCGCATCGGTTAGTGCCGCTTCGTCATGCCAGGCTTCCACCATTACGCTCACTTGGCTCTCATGGGTCCAGGTGCCGCCGAGCAGAATTTGTGTGCCCGCATCGCTCTGGCTGGCGCGCCATGGGTTGGTGGTGGACAGGGTTGTACCTGTATTGGCTGAGTTGCTGGTGTCGGCATGCGCGTAGGTGCGAACCGATGCGTGCAACTCCAGCGCATCGCTGGCTACCCAGGATGCGGCGGCTCCCAGGCTGGTGCCGGTGTGTTCCCCTTGCCGCAAGAAACCATGCCAATCGACAGCACCCGCGCGTTGGTACACCCGCGCGGCCAGAGCACCCTCTTGCGCGCCGGTGTTGGCCCGATGCTCCGTGGGGTTGACCCACACCAGCGACCACGCTGTCTCGGCGTCAAAGTGCTCGGCCATGAGCAACGGGCGGCCTTCTAGCGTATCGTTCGTCAAGGTACGGCGTGTTTCCTGCTGCACCACGTCGTTGGGCCGAAAGCCGAAGCCCACGTCCCACGACACTATCTTCTTGCCAGCGCTCCACTGCCACGCCCCCGCCTTGCCGGACACATAGGCCTCGTTGATCCAGCTTTGCGTTTCAGAGCTGCTGCCTTCGAAGGACTGCACTTGCACCGTACCACTGGCGTTCCACGATATCGGGCCCGCGCTTCCGGTGCCACGCAGTTCAGCTTGCACAGTGCCTGCCGATGGATCTACTGCCGCCGTGCCGGGGCGCAAGGCGTTTGCCTGCGCCAGCGGTCCCGTGTCGGCCACGTGGCGCACGATTCCGTAAGACCGTATCTGGCCAGAGACTTCGACGTTGTCAGCGCGCGCGGCCACAGAAAATGACGAGACCGCAGCCAGTAGACAGAGCGTGGTCAATTTTCGTAGCGAGCCGCGCAAGCCCGAATCGATGCGCGGAACCGTACGCCTGTACGGTGAGCACAGCAGGCTCGGGATCGCGCGGCGCAGTAGAAAAGTGGCCATGCTCTACTCCAGAGTCGCGTTGCGCGCGAGAAACATCGGATTGAGCCACTCGGCTGGCACGGTGCGATCTTTGCGGTTGAGGTACTTGATGCGCGTTTCCTTCTTGTTGCTCAACTGGTCCACCAGCACCATCTCGGCCACGTTGGACGGGTTGGTGGGCTTGTCCATCACAAAGCGGGCATGCTTGGCGAGCTTGTCAGACTGCACATACAGGTCTGCACGCACCGGCTCGTGGCGAGCCTTGCCGATCCACAACTCGATGCGCTGGTAGGTCACGCCCTTGCGGCTGGCTTGCAGGCTCAGGTGCAGGCAGGTGGACTTGCTCTCGGGTTGGCAGGGCTCTTCGCCAACCACCTGGCCGTTGTAGTCACCAGCCCAGTTCATGGTGGCGATGTCTCCGGTAGACGCATCGCCCAGCAGCTTTTGCATGGGCGTGATGCGAAGGGGGCGCTGGGTGTTGGGCATCAGCAGCCAGAAGTCATCACCCAGCATCAATACCTTTTGACCCTTTTCGACGGAGCTTTGCATCAGGACCAAAGACTTGCGGTCGGATTGAGCGAAGACGGTGTAGCGGCGTTCCTTGTCGGCGCTGCCGTCGGCATTGAAGACGTTCACGTGGGTCTCGACCTGCAGGTTGTCGGCGCTCATGCGGTAACGGTCGGCGGCTTGGAGGAGGGGGGTGATGTCTTGGGCTTGGGTGTTTGTTGTGCCCAGTAGCAAGGTGGTTGCAAACAGCAGTGCCGAGCCAAACATCCGGTCCCCACTCCCCCCAACCCCCTCGCCCCGCCGGGCGAGGGGGAGCCTAACAGCCACATTTGACCGCGCGTTTGAAGTGAAGCTTCTACGGCACCACTGCCCGAGGGGATGGACTGGTGTGAACGGTTTGAGTGGTCTAAACGGTTGTGTCTGAGTATTCATTGCATAAATCATGGTGTAGCCCTCGTAGAATGTGCGTAAGTAGCTATCAAAACAATAGCGTGTAATTGAAGAAAAAACTAGCAAGCCGTAGAAGCCTCACTGCTTGGCGGCAACAAAATCGACTGTCCGCCTTAGCTCCCCCTCGCCCGGCGGGGCGAGGGGGCTGGGGGGAGTGGGGGCCGGACCCCAGGTAACTTGCAGTCGGAAGTTCACGTATGCGCCAACGCCTCAACAACCGGCATGTTCACCGTCCTGCGCGCCACCCAGCTAGAAGCCAACATCGTCAACAACACCATGGCAGCCAGCGTGACCACATACATCGTCGGGTCGATAGAGATGTTCAGTGGGTAGCCCACCGAACGCCCCGGCGGCGGGGGCATGTTGACCGGCACCACGTACAGCAGCAGTGATACGGCCAGTGACAGCGCGGCCCCGGCGAAGGCGCCGACGCCACCCAGCACCATGCCCTCGAGCGCCAGGGTGCGCAGCAGTTGTGATGGGAGCGTGCCCATGGCCCGCAAGGTGCCGATCTCACGTGTGCGCTCGATGATGGCCATGGCCATGGCGTTAGTTACCACAAACACCACAATCACCCCGATGATCAGCCCCAGCGCGCCGAAGATGCGGTTGTACAAATCGCGCACCGACTGGTAGAAAAAGGCTTGCTCTATCCACGTTTGTACAGTGAGCGAAGGGTATTGGCCTTTGAGGCGCTGTTGTGCGGGAAGCGTTGACTCCATGCGGTCCAGGAAGATCCCTAGGCTGGACACGCGCTGCGTCACCAGGAGCCTTTGTGCTGTGGCAATGTCGGTGTAGACCAGGCGCTTGTCGATGTCAGGCACACCGGTTGAGAAGATACCCTTGACCTGCACATCCATGGCATTCATGGCGCCTTCTGACGTGCTGGCCAGCAGCGTCAAACTGCTGCCCGGTGTGGCCTTGAGGCTGCGCGCCAAACCTTCACCCAACATGACCTCCGCATTGGCGCTGCCCGATGTCAGCACTGCTCCTGCGGTGATCGTGAGAAACGGCCCTTTGACAGCAAATTCGCTGTCAGGCTCCACGCCGGTGGCCATCATCACGGTGGATTTGTCACCGTTGCTGATCAGGCCGCTGAACTCCACCTTGGGCAGCACCTGGCGCACGGCCGGGTCCGCTAGCAACTGGGTGCGCAAGGTAGCCACATCGTCGAGTCCGTATTGCAGCGGTGTGTCTTCGTCACGGGTGAATTGATCTGCCGTGCCCAAAATCAGGTGGCCGGTGTTGCGCGCAGCCGCTTGCGCCAACGACTGGTAAGTGAATAGCGCAAAGCCACCCGCCAGCAAGATCGCTGCGGTGCCCAGTGCGGCAATCGACACCGTTACCAATGAGCGACGACGGTTACGCAGGGTGTTTTGGATGGCGAACTTCAGCCACATGGAGGTTTCGCCGCCGGGCCGCCCCAAGGTGAAACGCGCCCCCTCGGGGGGCAGAGAGCCACGCAAAGCGGGCGAACGTGGGGGCATGTTGCTTATTGAAATGTTCATTGGATTCTCCCGTCTAGCAGGGCCACGATGCGGTCGCAGCGGTTGGTGAGGCGGCTGTCGTGTGTGGCGATGACAAAGGCCGCACCTTCGGCGCGACCGCGTTCGCGCATCAGGTCCAGCACCTGGTCGGCGGTATGTGAGTCCAGGCTGGCGGTGGGTTCGTCGGCAATCACCAGCCGGGGCCGCTTGATCAGTGCGCGGGCAATCGCCACGCGCTGGCGTTGCCCGCCCGACAGTGCATCTGGGCGGTGGTGGGCGTGATCTTGCAGGCCGACCGCCTTCAGCTGGGCAGCAACCCGTTGGCGCCGTTCGGCAGCGGGCACGCCGATCAAAAAGAGCGGGTAGTCCACGTTCTCGGCCACGGTCATGACGGGCACGAGGTTGAAACTCTGGAATACAAAGCCCAGTGCGTCACGGCGCAACAGCGTGCGCTGGTTTTCATCCAGCCCAGTAATGCTTTGGCCGTCGAGCGCAATGTCGCCCGCGTCGGGCGTGTCAATCAAGCCGCACAGGTTCAGGATGGTGCTTTTACCGCTGCCTGAGGGGCCCGTCAGTGCCAGAAGCTCTCCGCGCTGCACGGTCAAGTCCACACCCTGCAGGGCTGGAATCACGTGTTGGCCCAAGCGGTAGGTTTTAAAGACGCCCTGCATGGCCACCACCGGGCTTGTGGGTGCGATTGTGTTCACAGCGTGAGGCCTTTAAGCATAGTTTGTGCTTGTGTGGCTTGCGGCGCTTGGTTCTGCACGACCAGGTCCAGGTAGCGCTTGGCGTCTGCAGTGTTCTTGGCCTTGGTGGCTTCGTCAGCTGCCTTCATCCATACCGAACCTTTGAAACCCACAGGCGCCGACGCGAACAGGCTATGCGACAGCACGTCGCCTAGCAGTTTGCGGCCCCGCTCGTTGCGGTTCATAAAGCCAGGCACCGCCAGAAAGGTGCTGGCGGCCACAAATTTGACCTCCAGCACACCCGGCGTGCCGTTTTGCACGGGCGCATCGTGTGCGGCGCTGAGCATGGACAGGGACTTGTCCAATTGCGAGAGGCCGTCTTCGGCATAGCCCATCTTCTTCCACGGCAGCATGGTCGTGTTGGCCTGCATGGCGACCGCTGAGCCCGTGTAGGCCATCAGCACCGGGTTGGTAGGCTCCGTTTTCAGTAGCTGGGTGAATGCGTTGGCAGCCGGTTCGATGGCAGAGTTGTCGCCAGCGTTGGCTTGCATGAACGGCTTGAACGCGACCTGAAATTGCGCGTCAGGCACAGCCCAGCTGGTCATGCTGAGGCCCGCAAGGCTGGTGAAGACGATGAAGTGACTGAGGCCTTTGAAGCGACGCGTATGGGTGATGGATTGCATGTCCGACTCCTAAAAATGAATTGAGGAGTGCAGTGTCGGAAAGCACCGTCAAAGGCGCATCCGCTTTGCGACGAAATGCCAGGCGGTGGCGTGAAATGCGGGTGGTCGGCGCGAAACGCGCGCCGGAAAAGGCGGTTTTCGCCGGATGCTCTACATCTGGCCTTCGGTCAAGGTGTCTAGCTGGAACCGACCACTCTTGTCCCAAAGCCACGTATCGGTATACGTTACCTGCCCCAACTTGACCGGGGCTGGGAAGGGTGCCGCAGAGCGGACCGAGCGTTCGATTTCTGCCACCACTTCGGGTGCGTGGCTGGGTGCGCGCATCCAGCGCAGCCCAGTGACTGCGCCCTGGCCATTGATATCTACCTGGAGGACACCCACTGCATGGAGCAGGGGTGGCATCTTGCCGGGGTAAATCCGCGCACTGTTTTTGGCGTACAAATGGCTGGCACCGTCGCGTCGGTATTCGCGGGCAGTACTGGCATACGATGCCTTGAACGCTGGATTGATGGGCGCAGGCGGTCGCACTGTGGGTTGGGCGGTGGGCGGTGCCACCGGCTTGGGGGGTGGGGGAGGCGCGCTAGAGCAAGCAACAAGCAAAACAACAATCGGAACGACAACGCCAATCCATGGGAGGTAAGTGCGTGCGGTCCGACGGATGGCAAGGGCTGTGGTTTCGTTCATGGCAATCGGTAATCAGCGGTAGTAGTGAGCAGAGGGTGGTGTGGTCGCACAGTGCATACTGTGACGCAATTATTCGTAAAAATCCGGGCAATGTGCAGCCAATAGGTATCTGAATGTGACTTTGTTATCCGAATTATTGACCCAACTTGCGGTAGAGGCCGGCGTTTTGGTGACTGTGCAGGGCACCCGCGGCTCGGTGCCGCGCGCACAAGGAACCTGGATGGCGGTCTTTGGCGGCACGACGATTGGCACAGTAGGCGGCGGGCATCTCGAGTTTGACGCTATGGCCCGTGCCCGACACATGCTGCGCGATGGCGCGGCTGCGACCGATGTGCGCTATGCCCTGGGGCCCAGCCTGGGCCAATGTTGTGGAGGGGAGGTGGTTTTACATTTTGAGAGCATTCAGCCGGGTGGTGTAGAAACATTGCGCCAGCGGTTGTCTGCGGCGTTGCGGCCAGTCGCGCTGTTTGGTGGTGGCCATGTGGGACGTGCTGTTGCCCGGCAGATTTCCCGTTTGCCGATGGCCTTGACATGGATCGATAGTCGGGACGAGATTTTCCCGGCTGACGTGCCCACCAATGTGCGCTGTGAACATTCGGACCCGGTGGAGGCGGCCGTTGCCGATATTGAACCTGGCGCACAGGTTCTGATCATGAGCTTTAGCCATGCGGAAGATCTGGACATCGTGGCAGCATGCCTCTCGCGCCAACGCAAGCAGGGGGATTTGCCTTTCGTGGGACTGATCGGAAGCCAAACCAAGTGGGCATCATTTCGGCAGCGCTTATTGGCACGTGGGTTCAGTCAGCCCGAAATCGATCACGTTACCTGTCCCATTGGACTGCCCGGAATTGTGGGTAAAGAACCAGAAGTTATTGCAGTGGCGGTGGCTGCACAGCTGTTGAAGTGATGACTTTGTGTCATAGACGTAACCGATTGTTTCTGCGCGCCGTTTCGAAGCAATAGACAAAGTATTCTGTGCCAAGAGCAGCGCTGTTGGCGGTTGAGAAAGAATCCACACGGGCCTGCATTTCCACAGAATCAAAGGTGATCTTATGCACACGTGGCAAGGTGACTTGCTGGGCATTACGGACTCGGGCCGTACGGTCAGTGAGATATACGAGAAGATTGTCAATGCGTCGCACGCTCTGGGGTTTGAATATTGTGCGTATGGCCTGCGCTTGCCAACGCCCATTTCCAACCCGCGGACCATCATGTTGAACAACTACCCTGTGCAGTGGCAGGAGCGTTATGCCAGTCAGGGCTACTTGGTAATCGACCCCACTGTGGCGCATGGTCGTCAGTCACAAACCCCCTTGGTGTGGGATCGATCGCTCTTCAATGAAACCCCGTTGCTGTGGGATGAAAGCCAGTCGTATGGCCTGCGCTTTGGCTGGGCGCAGTCCAGCTTGGACGCGGTTGGGGTAGGCGGCATGTTGTCGCTGGCACGCTCGCGGGAGCCCTTGACGCAGGTTGAGTTGGAAAGTCAGGAAGTCAAGATGCGCTGGTTGGTCAATATTGCGCACCTGGCGTTGTCACGTCAGTACGTGACTGACTTGGTACGGGAGTCGCAGCTGGACTTGACCTCGCGCGAGGTCGAAGTGTTGAAGTGGACGGCCGATGGCAAGTCATCTGGCGAAATTGCCGACTTGTTGGCGATATCGGAAAACACAGTCAACTTCCATATCAAAAACTCGGTGATGAAATTGGGCACTGCCAATCGAACGGCGGCTGTCGTTCGGGCAGCAATGCTGGGCTTGTTGAATTGACGAAAGAATTGGCATATATTCGTGCGACCTATCCCTGTCCACAGCCAGCCCCACACAACCTAGCCCCAAATCCATGCATCAGTGCCCCGACGGCTTGATTCGTTTGACGTTGGATCAATTGCTTTCAACACCTTTGAAACATCTGGTGTCGGGCGTAGATGTGGGTGTGCCACCGCCACTGCAGGCGTGCGGAACGCAGACCGTCCTGTGCGGATACACCGAATGGGTCAGCGTTCAGGCACCAACGATATCCATCGGTTGGGACTGGCGCTTGCAGCCAACAGCTGCGGGTGCGCGGTGGGTGCGCGTGGGCTTGCCGCGCAGCAATCTCATGTTGACCCAAGACACGGGAGACGACGCCAGCTGGCATGGCAATCTTGCGATATTGGGCACCGTCGTCGATGCATTGGCTTGGCGCGAAATCGTGCCTGAAGCTGTAGGCGCGCGTTACATCTAAAACTTTTCTTCACAAACCTACCAGATCTGGTAGTTACCTTGCGGCAATAAGCACGTTTCAATGAATCTCCTCTTGTGCAAAAGGAGACGACGTGAATATTGTGACCGGTACATCCGCTGATTTGTCATCTGAAATCATGGCTGGCGTGGCGCGATACCGCCATCGCGTTTTCGTCGAGAAGCTCGGTTGGCAATTGCGCTGCGAAAACGCATTCGAGTACGACCAGTTTGACCGCGACGACACCGTCTACGTTGTGGCCCGCAATCACGACAATGAAGTGATTGGCACCGCGCGCTTGCTGCCGACCACCCGGCCATATCTGTTGGGGGAAGTTTTCCCTCAACTGCTGCACGGTGCGCAGCCCCCCAGCTCGCCAGGCGTGTGGGAGCTGTCGCGCTTTGCAGCGGTTGACTTTCAGGCCGAGACCACTACCGCACTGGTGCAGTTTTCATCGCCCATCGCCGTATGCCTGTTGCAGGCTTCGCTGGAGTGCGCAGCAGAGCATGGGGCCAAGCGCTTTATCACGGTGTCGCCATTGGGCGTAGAGCGCCTGCTGCGCATATCCGGGTTCCGCGCGCACCGGCTGGCTCCCCCCGTCCTCGTGGACGGTAACCCCGTCTTCGCCTGCTCCATCAGTTGCGAGCCACATGGTGCGCACGCTGTGGCCGGTGAACAGCGTCTTCAAGGCTAAGCGCTATGCTGAACCTCGGAAAATATCGGCTGGTCATATTGCTCACCGGATTGTTTCTGGTGATTTTCGGTGCGGTCATGGTCATGACCTTTGTGATCTCGCGTGAAATTGCCGCAGATGCCGTGTCTCTTAATCTGGCCGGTGAGCAGCGCACCCAGGTTCAGCAGATTGTTAAAACCGTGCTTCTGCTGGAGCAGGGCGGAACACAAGGTGTGATCGACAGCAATGGCGCAACAAGCTTTTCAGAATTGAAAGACCTTTATTCAACGGTGGACGCGCTCAACGCTGCGCTGGCCGCGTTTCGTGAAGGTGGCAAGCAGTTGGAGTCTGGCGCACGTATTGCCTTGACGCCGCAGGACGATTTGCAGGCAGCCGCCTTCTTCAAGTTACTGGATGAACTGTGGACACCGATCAATCTACAGGTGCAAGAACTGCGCAAAAAAGAGAATTTGGCGCCAGCGGACTTTGGTGCCCTGCTGCAAGTCCTGGTACCTGACAACCTCAATCTCTTACAAACATCGAACTTGCTGACAGCGCGCATGGAATCGCTGTCCGAGGGCAAAGCTGAGACACTCCGCAGGATCCAGACGGCAGGCATTGCGCTGGCATTTTTGAACTTTGCACTGATTGTGTACGTGTTTTTGGGTCGTCTACGCGCCAGCGACAGTGAGGTAGAGCGCGCACAGGTGGAAACCAAAAATATTCTGCGAACTATGCAAGAGGGTCTCTTTCTGCTCGACAACAATTTCCAGATTGGCAGTCAGACGTCCAACGCATTGAGCCAGGTTTTGGGTGTAACGGTCAAGCCAGGCGGTGACTTTCTGGACGTGCTCAAGCCCATGGTGTCGCAAAAGACCTTGGACACGTCAAAAGAATACATTGAACTGTTGCTACGCTTTGACGTAAAGGAAAAACTGGTCGCCAGTCTGAACCCATTGGACGCACTGGAAGTACACACGACCCGCGAGAACGGTACCGTGGACACCCGCTTTTTGAACTTCCGGTTCAATCGTGTGGTGGATAAAGGCAAGATTACCCACCTGCTGGTCACGGCAGCAGACGTGACACGCCGCGTGAAATTGGAGCGCGAGCTGGTCAACAGTGAGCGCCAAGTACAGGATCAAATGGCCATGATGGTCTACATTCTGCAAGCCGATGCCGGGCAGATGCGCGACTTCTTAGAGAATGCGGTGGCTGGTATGAACCGCATCAACGAAGCGTTGAAGGCGGGCTCCAAGTCCGGCGCTTCCACGGTCGATGTGGACCAGTTCTTCCGCATTGCGCACCGCATCAAGGGGGATGCCGCAGCCCTTAACTTGCAGGCGATTGCCACGTCGCTGCACTCCTTTGAAGACTTGTTGCAAGGACTGCGCAACAAGCCTCAGTTGCAAAACGAAGACTTGCTGCCCGTGATCGTCAGGGTACGCACGGTATATGCGGAGTTGCATGCGGTGCAGGAGGCCATGGCACGGCTGGCTCAAGTGCGCGGCGTCGTTCACGTGGAGCCGCCCAAGCCTGCGCCCAATGCACAACAGCATGACTCGGCCATCGTTGCACAGTGGCGCAGCCTGGCCCAACAAATTGCTGGCCGCAAAGGCAAGAAGGCGGAGCTCACTTACCAGGGTGTCGATCTGGACACCATCACGAAAGCCATGCGGGAGACCATCGATACGATCGTCACGCAACTGATCCGCAACGCCGTCACGCATGGACTGGAGACGCCACGAGAACGTGTAGAGCAAGAGAAAGACGAGAAGGGCAACATTGCGGTCTACCTGTCTGAGGCTGGCGACGGTGCGCTGGAGCTGAGCTTTCGCGATGACGGTGCCGGTCTCAATGTTGAGAAGTTGCGTACGGCCGCTGTGCGCGTGGGCGTGCTCAATGCAGAGAAAGCGCGTGCAGCCGACCTGCGCCAATTGACCGAGTTGATATTCAAGCCCGGATTTTCCACACACGACACCGTTGACGAAGACGCAGGTCGAGGCGTTGGATTGGATGTGGTGCGGGACTTGGTCGCCCGTGTGCGGGGGCGTATCCACATCGGCACCGCGCCCGGCAAGTATTGCCACTTTCGGGTACAGATTCCTGCACACCTGTTTTCGTCATCCCAGATGGCAACCCTTGCACTGCAGCCGGAGGCACACGACTAATGGAACTCAAGCTCATGATTATTGATGACTCCAATGTCATCCGCGGAAAAATCTCGCGAGCACTGACGCGACACAACATGCGTGTCGTTGCCACTGCCTCAAACGGCGAGGAAGCTGTAGAACGCTTTATGCCCGACAAGCCAGACGTTGTGACCATGGATCTGACCATGCCGCGCATGGATGGCCTGGAGTGCATCCGCAAGCTCAAAAAAATCAAGCCGAACCTGAAGATTCTGGTGGTCTCGGCATTGGCTGACAAGGCAACCGCCATTCAGGCGTTGAAGGAAGGCGCACAAGGATTCTTGTGCAAACCGTTTTCCGACGACGACCTGACCGAGGCGATCGACGAACTTCTTAGTGGGGGTTGAAATGGACGAAGACCAGCTGCGAATCTTTGTAGGAATTGTTCAGAAATATTTTGAGAGTGAGACGGGCAAGGGACCGGATACCGGCAGCCCCTACCTCGGTGATGTGACTGATTTGCCCATGTTGGATTTCACGGGCGTGATTGGCATTTCGGGCGTTCGGCAGGGCTGCGTGTATATCACCGCAGGACCCGATTTGCTGCGTGCGCTGCTGCTCCACGTGGGAGAAACCGATGTCTCCGATCGCAATTTATGTGACTTGGCGGGCGAGATTGCCAACACCATAGCAGGCAACGCGCGCTTGCATTTTGGACCGGACTTCATGATCTCGGTGCCGGTGATTGTGCGGGGTGCCGCGCAGGCCATACACATGCCACGCAACACCAAGGCTTACGTTATTCCATTTCGGTGGCGCAAACAGCCAGCGTCATTGGTGGTGAGTCTGCAATGACGTGCGGCCTCATGCTGACTGGACTTTGCTTTTCGGAGAACCATCCATGAACGCATTTTTTAAGGCTGCTGCACTCCGCAGGGTGCGTACGTTGCGCGTTGTGACAGTGTTGCTTGCGGCGCAGTGGGTCATTCCGGCGTGGGCCGATACCACGCTGACCAACGCCTCCTATACAGCGACCAAGGAGATGTACGCCGCCTACAACCCGGCATTTGCACGCTACTGGAAGTCTAAGACCGGTGAAACGGTGCAAATCACCCAATCCCATGCGAACTCCAGTACCCAAGCCAGTTTGGTCAACAATGGCATGGCGGCTGACGTAGTGACACTGTCGGTGCCGCTGGACATTGATGAGATTGCCAGCAATCGCATCATTGCGGAAGGCTGGAAGCAACGCCTGCCCCAATCGTCCACGCCGTACTACTCCACCATCGTATTCTTGGTGCACAACGGTAATCCCAAAGGGATCAAAGATTGGCCAGACCTGGTGCGCTGGGGGGTGCGGGTGGTGATGTCCAACCCTAAGTCGTCTGGCGGCGCGCGTTGGAGCCATTTGGCGGCGTGGGGCTATGCGCTCAAGAAGCCTGGTGGAACAGAGGCCAGTGCACGTGATTTTCTCAAGCGTTTGTATAACAACAACAAGCTGCTGGAGTACACCGCGCGCGGCGCATCCAATACCTTCGTCAATCTCAAGCAGGGTGACGTGATGGTCTCATGGGAAAACGAAGCCTTTCAGATTTTGGCGCAGCACCCAGACCTGTTTCAAATGGTGGTGCCATCTATCTCCGTTGTGGCCGAGCCGCCTGTGGCAGTGGTGGACAGGGTAGTGGACCAGCGCGGCACGCGCAAAGTGGCTGAGGCCTACTTGCAATATTTGTACAGCGCCGAAGGCCAGTCCATTGCTGCGCAGCACTTTTATCGCCCTTCCGATCCAACTGTGGCAAGCCAGTTCGAGAAACAGTTCAAGCCGCTCAAACTATTCAAGGCAGCGGAGCTCTACAAAGACTGGCAAACCATTGACCGCATCCACTTTCAGGACGGCGGAATTTTTGACCAGGTCTATGACCAGTACCGTAACGGATCCTGACCAAGGCTTGCTTTTCAAACTTGAAACATTCGCAAAAGGGGCATTCCATGAAATCCAAGTATTCGACGCTGATCCGCACGCTTTTGCTTGCAGGACATGTAATGGGGCTTGTGTGGAGTCAATCCGCAGTGGCCAGCGATGATCGCGTTGTGGACCCTGCAGTGGTCCGCGAAGTGGGTGAATTGGCACGCCATTTGGCGGCGCTGTGTCCTGTGTCGGATGCGGCCAATCAGGCGGCGTTTGATACCTGTCGGAAGGGCCTATTTGGCAATGAACTCTTGCAGAGCAGACTGAGCCCTGTCACGCTGTGGGGTCGTCAAGCAGACCCAGCCACCCCCCTAAAGAAGGCCAACCTCACACAGTTTGCGCCGGAGGTGCTGGGCGGCATGTACATGCCATTGTTCATGTTCGACGGCACATACACCGTCACTTTTTCGCAGGCCAATGGCTTGTATGAAGCCCGGCTGGGTGTTGGCTTTCGCAATCGTCTGCAGCCTGGGCAGTTTCCGTATCCCTTCTGGCATGAATTTGACAAGTGGAATACCTACGAGAACGCAAAATCCATGGTGTTCTGGATTGATCCCAAGTCGCACAGGGCACGGGTTGTTCAGTTCACGCGCTTTGGCGACGGAGCACCGCTACTCCAAGTGCAGCCAGCGCAACCGCCTGCATTCGATGGCAAATGGTTGTGGACCGATGCCCAAGGTAAGGCGCAACCTGCAGTGACGCTATTTGATGGTTTGTTTGATGATGCCAACCCCCACAAAAGGGAACTTGAAAAGACCTACCGTGAATTAGCCCTGTCGTTGCGCGAGAGTCAGTGCCTCCAGTGCCATGTGCCCAACAATCCCAACCGCTCGTCGAGACTGGTTTTGTTGCAATCGCCCGCACATGCCGCGGCAGAAATCAAACGCCTGCTCAAACAGGTGCAGTCCGATCGTATGCCCGTCGATGAGTTCGGCATGGAAGAGCGGTTGGAGCATGGCGTGAAAACTGTTTTGCTGGAGCGTGGCCGTGAATTTGAGGCCGTTGTCGACAAGGCCCATGCGTGGGAGCGCGAGAAGCGAAAGACAGCGTCCGGTGCACCGTCCAGCGTGCAGTAGCATTTTTAGTTACGGAGGGCTTATGCCATTGATTTTGCAACGGTCGTTGGGTGCCATCGTTTTGTTGTCACTGGCTATGCCAGCTGTGTATGCCGCAGAGGTTCTAGGGGCTGGGGCTTCATTGCCAGCGCCGGTCTATGCCAAATGGGCCAAGGCCTATAAGTTGGCGTCTGGAAACAAGGTGGTGTACCAGTCCATCGGTTCAGGCAGTGGCGTCGCGCAAATTACAGCCAAGTCTGTGGACTTCGGTGCGTCGGATACGCCCTTGTCGGGCGCTGCGCTGGAGAAGAATGGTCTGGTGCAGTTTCCTGTGTTGCTGGGTGGTGCTGTGCCAATCGTTAATCTGCCAAATGCCAAAGCGGGTGATCTCAAACTCAGTGGCCCGGTGTTGGCGGACATCTACTTGGGAAAGATCACCACATGGGATAACAAGGCTATCGCAGAACTCAACGCAGGCCATTCCTTGCCCAAGTTGGCCATTGCTGTGGTGCACCGATCGGATAGCTCGGGCACCACATTGGTGTTTACTGATTACCTCTCCAAAGTCAGCCCGTCATGGAAAGAGCGCTTGGGCCGTGGCGTGACGGTGCCTTGGACGGTTGGTCTGGGTGGCAAGGGTGACGAAGGCGTCAGCAAGTTTGTGCAGCGCCTACCCGGCGCGATTGGCTTTGTTGACTATGGCTACGCGCTCAGACATTCATTGGTATTCACCCAGCTCAAAAATCAAAGTGGCGCGTTTGTCGCTCCCAATGCGCAGAGCCTCGCAGCGGCAACCAGCACCAATTGGGAGAATTCCAACTACTCAGAAATCTTGACCGATGAACGAAGCCAGGGTGCATGGCCCATGACCGGGGCAACATTTGTTCTGGTCCGCAAGGTACCCGACAAACCCGCACAAGCCCGTGAGGTCCTCAAATTCTTTGCCTGGGCGCTCAAAAGTGGTGGCAATCAAGCATCTGAAACCAACTATGTGCCGTTGGCGGATAGCACGGTTCGCGCAGTGGCCGCCTCCTGGCAACTGGTGCGCGACGCTACCGGAAAATCGGTTTACGAATAGTGCAGGAGCAGCTATTGCAGCGGAGGCGCTTTAGCCTGCCCACTGCACCACGCCCGCCACTGCACACGCGCAAGCCACAAAGATCACGGCGGCAAGGATGCGCGGCCGCCCATCGTCACGTGAGGCTTGCATAGCATCCGCAACCTCGGTATCACCATGCCACATGGCAGGCACCAAATTGTTTTTGCGCATCATGGCATAGAAGGCAATGGCAGCAACGTGTAGTACCACCAAAGCAATCAATACTGGCTTTCCAATTTCTGTATGGAAATAGGTGGCCTTAGCAGCCCAGTAGCTGGACGCGAAATGTGCAAATGGACCGGTGGTTGCAATTTCATCGTCGCTGAAAAGTCCCGTTGCAATTTGAAGAAATGCAAACGCCAGCATGGCCAGAACGGAAAGCGCGCCCAGGGGGTTATGCCCAATAACGGTGCGGGCCTGAGCCGGCCCTCGGGCGTACCGAATAATCGCCGCGGGCCCCGCGACAAATACACCAAATCGGGACCAATACCCACCCACCACACCCCAGATCACTCTGAAAAGCAGAAGACTCAAGACGGTGTAGCCCAGCCGAAAGTGCCAAACCATGGCGTCACCACCCACCTCGCCGGTGATTACGAGGCCTGCAAAGCCTACGACAAGGCTCCAATGGAACACCCGCGTTGGCAAATCCCAAACCCTGACTTTTTTCACACTGTGTTCCTTTGTCTAAATTGCGTTGAGGGCAGGCAATGGTAAGTATCAGCGTCAAACGCTTGCGCGTAAGAATGCAAAACGCAAAGTGTGTAAGACGTTGTGAATGCACTATTAAACTTCACCCTGCAGGAAACCGCAGGTACGAATAGACTCTACTACGCTTTGTTTTTTTCAACCCCCAGATTTTGAGGCGCCGCATGAAGAAACTAGTCGTCACATTGCTTACGATTGCAGCTGCCTTGAACACGGTTTCTGCATCTGCGCAATTTGCCAGATCGGAAGATGCCATCCGATACCGGCAGAGTGCTTTTTATCTGATGCACCAGCACTTTGGCCGCGTCGCAGCCATGGCTTCCGGGAAAATCCCATTTGATCCCAAAGCTGCGATCGACAATGCAGCCACATTAGAGGTGGTTGGCAAGTTGCCTTGGTCGGCGTTTGGAGAGGGTACCGATCGTGGGCGCGAGCACCGGGCCCTCGCCGAAGTTTGGACCGACAAGGCGAAATTCAAAGAATACGCTGATGCAATGCAATTGGAGCTGACCAAGCTCAGTGCTGCCACCAAAACAGGAAGCCTCGACTCTGTGAAACAGGCGGTTCGGGGTGTTGGTGGAAGTTGCAAAACTTGCCACGATGCATTCCACAAAAACTAACCACCACAGGCGTCTTTCAAATGGAAAGTTACTTACTCGATTGGGCCAATCTCTTGCTGCGCTGGGTCCACGTGATTACTGCTATCGCCTGGGTGGGTTCATCCTTCTATTTCGTATTTTTGGACAGCAGCCTGACGCCCCCGGTTGACGAGGATCTCAAGCGCCAAGGTGTCAGCGGTGAGCTCTGGGCCGTGCATGGCGGGGGCTTTTACCACCCGGTCAAATTTGCGGGGGCGCCACCCCAGCTGCCTGCGCACTTGCACTGGTTTTATTGGGAAAGCTACACGACCTGGCTGAGCGGCTTTTCACTGTTCACCCTGTCCTACCTTTGGAGTGCTGGTACCTATCTGATTGACAAGTCGGTGATGGATTGGTCGCCCACAGCGGCTGTTTCCGTAGCGCTGGCGTTTCTGGCGGTGTTTTGGCTGGCGTATGACAGCATCTGCCGCATTTTTGGCAACCACGAGCATGGGGATACCATCGTCGGCGTGCTCGTAGCCATCTTGGTGGCGGTGGCGGCGTGGCTGGCATGCCATTGGTTTGCAGGGCGTGCCGCCTTTTTGCTGGTGGGCGCCATGATTGCCACCAGCATGACCGCCAATGTGGCGCACTGGATCATTCCCGGTCAGCGCAAAGTGATCGCTGCGATACGGGCCGGTGAACCAGTCGACCCCATCCATGGCAAGCGTGGCAAACAGCGCAGTGTGCACAACACCTACTTCGCTTTGCCAGTGTTGTTTGCCATGCTCAGCGGCCACTACAGTTTCACGTATACCCATCCTCAGAACTGGTTGGTACTGGTGCTGATGATGTTTGCTGGCGCGGCCATACGCCAATTTTTTGTACTGCGCCATGGTTTCAAACTGGGGCGGCACGCACACCCTTGGCCGTACGCCCTGGCGGGTGTCGTAGCCATTGTGGGCACCATCATTTGGCTCAAGCCCGCGCCTATCGACCCTGCAGTTGCTATCAATACAGTAGCAAGTGATGCACATTCTACGAGGGCTAGTGGTCAAATTGGTTACCATTCGTTGCGGGAAGTGCTGGAGCAACGGTGCTACATGTGCCATGGTGCGCAGGTGCAGATGAAGGGTGTGCGGCTGGACTCCACTGCGGGTGTGCGACTCCATGCCCAGGCGATATACCAGCAAGCAGTGGTGACCAAAGTCATGCCGATGAACAATGCCACCGGCATGACTGATGCGGAGCGTGGCCTGATCAAGACCTGGTTTGAAAGTGGCGCGCCACTGGAGTGATGGATGCGCCCGGGACCCCTTTGGAGGGGCGGGCATCCGAAGTGTTATTCAAAAGCCCTGTTGGCCTTGCTTCTGATCTCTTGCATCTCGCCGCTTGTCGCCATGCGTTTCAGCACGGCTGATAGCCGAGCACCGGTTTCTTTGTGTTGCATCCGCAAGTAGTGGTAAAGCTGCACGGTTTCCAAGACGCCGTCGAGTCGAACAGCACCCATGGCGCGTGCCAACGGGTGTGGCTTGCTTTGCAAGGGTTCACCCATCACCACTACATCGACTGCGCCACGCTGGAACAGTCTGAACATCTCAATGACTGAGCTGGCTTCTATGCGCTGTGCGCCAGCCGGGAGGTTGCGCTCAATCATCAGCGTGCCGCGCAAGAACCCCACCCGTCGGCCATCAAGCTGGCTCCATTGGTTGAGCGGGATTTTGGCATCCGCACCATAGGCATGGATTTCGGTCGCGGTGATGGGGGTTTCCACGCGGTACAGGCTTGGCTGCTCGTGGGCCAACTCAGCAATGCGAAAGACATTGCCGTCCAGTCCGCCGTTGAGCATCATGGCCATGGCGCGGCGCGCTGGCAAATCGACAAACTCTACGGGTTGCTTCAACTCAGCATAGGCATATGCCAGTATGGCTTCACCACTTGCGATCAAGGTGTCGGATTTTTGGTCCCACGTTCCGATGCGCAGTGGTTGCGCCTGCACACCCACACTGAGAAGCCAGCTCAGCACAAGGTACATGCATCGTGTTGAAGACCTTGTCATGGAGAGGGTAACTTAGCCAGCCAAGCCTGCGTAGACGTTTTGCACGTCATCGTTTCCATCAATGGCTGCAAGAAATGCTTCAACTTCTTCCAGTTGTTCTGTACTGAGGCTGGCCGGATCTATGGGGTTCTTGGGCTTATAGCCCAGTTTGGCGGAAAGCACGGTAAATCCTTGTGCGGGTAGCGCACGGCTCACCACATCCAAATCCGTGGGGTCGGTCAAAAACAGCGTGTGGCCTTCTTCTTCCCCGGCTTCCAGATCCTGCGCGCCAGCCTCAATGGCGGCCACTTCCGGATCGGCACCAGCAACAGCAGGTTCGGCTTCAATCATGCCCACATGGTCAAAGTCCCATGCCACGGATCCGG
This sequence comes from uncultured Rhodoferax sp., assembly GCA_964468905.1. Classification (GTDB taxonomy): domain Bacteria; phylum Pseudomonadota; class Gammaproteobacteria; order Burkholderiales; family Burkholderiaceae_C; genus Allorhodoferax. The sequence goes on from CAYXWW010000014.1 coordinate 22,198, forward strand.
ACGTGCCCAACTGCCCCTTGCGAAAGAGCACGCGCATTTCTGGCGCGGTGCGGTTGACATTGTCTGTGAGGCACTCCACCATGAGTGGCACCCTATGGGGTGCAAAGCCTTCGTAGATCACGTGTTCAAAGTTGACGGACTCACCCGTCAACCCGGCCCCTTTTTTGATGGCGCGTTCCAATGTTTCTTTGGGCATGGAGACCTTGCGCGCCTGCTCCAACACCAGTCGCAAGCGTGAGTTGCCGGCAGGGTCTGCGCCGCTGCGTGCCGCGATCATGATGTCTTTTGCCAAACGCCCAAAGAGCTTGCCTTTGGCGTTTGCGGCCAGTTCCTTACCTTTTGCTTTCCACTGCGCTCCCATGTTGGGTTTTCCTTGATGTTGTCTTGGGGGACTAGGTTATACACCCAACTGGCGTTCGCCCCCAACACTTTTGGGCCACTTTGGGGACGAGCAGGCAGTAGAACTAGTGTCGTGCTGCCAGCTGCAGCGCCAGGGCATTGTGACGTTCCACCACCGGGCCCAAGTCCACCGTGGTGAGGATTCCATTACGCACCACGACGTGGCCATTGACGACGGTGTAGTCTGCCTGCGGGCTACTGCACAACATGAGCGCCCCCACCGGGTCGTGCACAGCACCACCGGCAAAGCTGAGTGTTTGTAGATCAAACAGGGCCATGTCGGCACACATGCCTACCGCGATATGGCCAATATCCTTGCGCCCCAATACCTGTGCACCACCGCGGGTTGCCAGCGCCAGCGCGTCACGTGGCGTCATTTCGGCGGGACCCAGGTCGCAGCCAAAGAAGGTGCGCTGCTCTCCGTTTGCCACGGTGCGTACCTCGGGTCCTTCCATTGCACGCCCTACCCGCGCCAACAGCAAGGCCTGGCGTGCCTCATTGACCATGTGGGCAGCATCGTTGCTCGCGCAGCCATCTACACCCAAGCCCACGGCTACACCGGCATTGAGCATGCGTCGGACGGGGGCAATACCGCTGGCGAGGCGCATATTGCTGCACGGGCAGTGGGCCACGCCGGTTTGGGTGGCCGCAAACAAGCTGATGCCAGCATCGTCAAGTTTTACACAATGGGCGTGCCATACGTCTGCGCCAAGCCAGCCCAGGTCTTGCGCGTACTGCGCGGGCGTGCAATTGAACTTTTCGCGGGAGTAGGCCAGGTCGTGGTCGTTTTCTGCCAGGTGCGTGTGCAGGCGTGCGCCCATAGAGCGGGCAAGCACGGCAGATTCACGCATCAGGTCCTGGCTGACGCTAAACGGAGAGCAGGGTGCCACCGCCACGTTCACCATCGCTCCGTGCTTTGTATCGTGGTACCGCTCAATCAGGCGTTGGGTGTCTTTGAGAATGAAGTCTTCGCGTTCCACTACGCGATCTGGCGGTAGTCCGCCTTGGCCTTGGCCCACGCTCATGCTGCCACGTGTGGCAACAAAACGCATGCCAATCTGCTGTGCCGCCGCAATGCTATCGTCCAACTGCACGCCATTGGGGTAGATGTAGAGGTGGTCACTGCTGGTGGTGCATCCGCTCAAAAGCAACTCCGCCATGGCGACTTGGGTGCTGACGTGGACCATCTCAGGCGTCAACCCTGCCCAAATCGGGTAAAGCCCTTGCAACCAGCCAAAAAGCTCTGCATTTTGCACAGAAGGTATGGCCCTTGTCAGGCTTTGGTACATGTGGTGGTGCGTGTTGACCAGACCAGGCACGACCAGGTGATTGCGGGCATCCACGATCTCGTCCGCAGCCAATGCATCCGGTGGTAGTTCTGAAGATGGGCCGACGAAGGCAATGCGGCCGCTGCGCACCAGGATGGATGCGTTGAAAAGTTCGGCGGTCTCACTTGTGCAAGACGGATCCAATGTGGCCACACAGCGGGCATTGTGAATCAGGAGTGAAGCCAATCTGTGTGTTGTCGAATGCGTGTCAATGGGTGGATGCCTGTCGACATTTCAACACGATTTGAAGGTATCGCGTCGCAAATGCTTGGGTGAATGGTCTTTGCAGACTGCATCTGGGTGCCGCAGGCTTTGCTGCAAATGTTTGATCTTGCTCAATGTGGTCGATCATCAGTCGCGGCACAGTCCGCACTATGCTTGCCATCCATGCCCTTTTCCCTGATCTGACGCCAACCTCTGTTGCCGCTGGCACTGCAATCTTACGGCGCGCGGTAGTGATGGACACGGTGACCTACATCGTCAGCGGCAGTGTGCTGGTCGGTGTATTGGGAACTGGCGCCAGCACGGGCACGATAGAACACCACTTGGGAACGGTAGAAGGCCCGAGCTGGCTGGAGCCCACGGCCGCCGTTTTGGATCTGCCTTGTGCGGTCGACGCGGTCGCACAGTCAGATGTCGTGTTGTTTGCAGTGCCGCTGGCAGCGTTTCGCGCCATAGCCGGCTCTGGTGCTTTGGAAGCGCATTCTCTGTTGCAAGATATTGCCAGATTGCATCGCCAACAAACGGAGTTGACGGTCAGCCGATTGGCAAAAGACGCAGAAGCGCGCTGCGCGGAGTGGCTGCTACAGCATTCCCAGACCAGCGTCGAGGGTGGTTGCTTGGTGCATCTACAACTGCGAAAGCGTGCCATTGCTGCGCAGTTAGGTATAGCGCCAGAAACACTGTCACGCGTGCTGCGCCATTTGCGTGAGCTGCGCCTCATCAGCGGATCAGGTCGCACGCTCGATCTGGTGGACCCTGTAGGCCTGCGCACGCTGGCGGGCACACCTAGCACGGCGTAAGAGCATGTTTGCCTGATTAGGCAGTCTTGTAACCCATGGTCTGTGGCAACCACAGTACGATCTGTGGAAACACGGTCATGGCAATCAATAGCATCAGCAACATGAGCAAGAAGGGCCAGCCTTCTTTCATCATTTCCCCAATGGGAATGCCGGTGAGTGCCTTGGTGACAAACAGCAGCATACCAAAGGGTGGATGAATCAGCCCGATCATCATGTTCAGCACCACGAGCACGCCAAAGTGAACCAGGTCGACGCCCAGAAGCGTAGCCGCAGGCAGCAGCATGGGCACGAAGACCAGCAAGAGCACCGATACATCCAAGAAACAGCCCAACACCAGAAACATGACGTTGACCAACAGCAGAAATTTCAACTGCGAGAGGTGCATGCTGTCCACCCATTGGGCCATTGCCTGTGGCACACCCTCGGCCGTAAAGGCATAGTTCAGCATAAACGAGCCCGCCAGAATCAATGTGATGACAGCACTGCCGCGCGTGGACTCCATCACCACGCCCCAAAACGTACGCCACGACAACGCCCGGTACACCACGGCGGCCAGAATCAACGCGTGCAAGGCTGCTACAGCCGCGGCTTCCGTGGGTGTAAACGCGCCGGAGTAAATACCGCCCAGCAGCACAATCGGCATGGACAGTGGCAGCGCACCACGGAACAAGATAGCGGGCCATTCGCGCAGTGGCACCGGCTCTTCGCGTGGCATGTTGCGCCGCGTGGCAATGACATGGACCACCGCCATCATCAACAGTGCCATCAGTACTCCTGGCAGGACGCCGCCCAAAAACAACGCGCCGACCGACGTACCCGACACCAGCGCATAGATGACCATGGGGATGCTGGGTGGAATGATGGGCCCCAGCGTGGCACTGGCTACCACCACCGCTCCGGCAAAGCCGCGTGAATACTCTGGCTTCTTGAGCATCTGCCGAACCGTGACCAGGCCGGGACCCGCAGCATCCGCAATGGCGCTGCCGCTCATGCCTGAAAAGATGACGCTGACCAGGATGTCCACCTGTGCCAAGCCGCCGCGCAGGCGCCCCACCAGAATGCGGCAAAAGTCAAAAATACGCTCACTGACCGTACCCGCATTCATGATGTTGGCCGCAAACACAAACAGTGGCACTGCCAATAACACGTAGCTGTTGTACAGACCATTTCCCACTTGCTCGGCCACCAGGCCCAGGTCCTGGTGCTTGACCAACAAGTAGGCAAAGCCCGATACCAACATGGAAAAACCGATGGGCATGCGCAGCAGCATGCCCGCTACCAGCACGCTGACCAGTACAAAAATTCCAATGCTCATGGTGCAGTGCCTTTAACCACTATGCGGTTCCGAATACGGCAGTTGCGCATCCAGCCCCATGCCGCGCATTGCACTCCAAATCCCCCAGAGGCTGCGCACCACCAGTGCGCCCAATAGCAGCACAAAGGGCACATAGACCCACATCAGCGGAACATCCAAAACGGGAGTGCCCTCGCGCGCCATGAAGTGCACATAGTCCCAACTAGCCGGCAGGCCCACCAGTGCCAAACCACCAATCAGCAGGTTTCCAATAATCTGCATGACCTGCCGCGCGCGGCGGCCCACACTGTTCCACACCAGGTCAAACACCACGTGTTCACGTTGAGGCACCACAAAGGCGGCGGCCCACAGAATGGCCCAGATATACAAAATGACAGCGGCTTCATCGGTCCAGGGCAGGGGCTGGTTGAAGCCGAAGCGGGCTGCAATCTGCACGATAAAGACAATGAAGAGCGTTAAGAAGAGGCCGCCACCCACTGCGTTGGCAAAGCGTTGAAGCCAGAGCACCATGGTCTCTAGTGTGTTGCGTTGATGCGGTCAACCAGCCCTGCGGGCCAGACCTTGGCGTAGTCAGATGTTTGGTAACTGGCTTGCACCGCTTTGCGGAAGGCCGCTATGTCCGGGGTGGTGACTTGAAGCCCTTCTCTCTTGAAGAATTCAACCAACTGCACTTCTTCTTGCGAGGTGTTGTCGTTGTTGTACGTTGCGGCGGCTTGCGCGGCAGCCCTGACCACTTTCTGTTGCGCAGCGTTCAGCGCGTCCAGGCTCTTGTTGGAGATGGCGATGAACAGGCTGTCCACCAGGTGGCTGGTCAGCACAATCTGTTTGGTCACCTCGTAAAACTTGGCGGCCTTGACGCTGGGTAGCGGATTGTCTTGCCCGTCAATCGTGCCGGTTTTGAGGCCCAAATAGACTTCACCAAATGCGAGCGGCGTGGCTGTCGCACCGAGCGAGTTGCCCAGAAACAGCCAGTCTTTCGATGCCGGCATGCGCAACTTGATGCCTTTCAGATCGGCCGGTGTTTTCACGGCACGTGCTTCACGTAGATTGAGCTGGCGTGTGCCGAGGTAGCAGGTGGACAAGATGGTGATGCCCATCTTCTCACGCACCGACTGAAACAGCTCGGTACCAATAGGCCCATTGAAGACTTTTTGCTGGTGGGCGGGGTCGCGCAGCATATACCCAGCCGTGAAGACCGAGAACGCGGGTATCAGCTTGGCTAGGTCTGCCGCAGAGACCGAAGTCAGCTCCAGGTTGCCGCGGGCCATGGCGGTGGGTTCTGCGCCTTGTTTAAAGAGCGAGGCATTCAGGTTGATTTGGACATCAAATGCGCCTGGCGCGCCTTTTTCCAGCGCATCTTTGAAAACGGTCCACATTTTGGCGTGCCAAGCATCAGGCACCGCAGGCGTAGAGATTCGCAGCACGGTTTTGGTTTGTGCAAACACGGGCAGGCTGGCAGTGGCCAGTGCGGCACATCCGCCTAGCAGTGTGCGGCGTTGGATAGGTGTGGCAAATTGCATGGCAAAACGTCGGGTTGGTGTCGCAAGGCAGCGGGCTACGGGAACAAAGCCTGCAGTGTATTACCTCGGCTTGGGGTTCTGGTTTGTTGGTGGTTGCATGTTGGCTGTTGCAGGGCGGGCGACGTGGCAGGCGTTCTCCGGCTCGCGTCGCGGGCGGCTGTTTCGGGTTGGTCACTGTGGCTGCGTCAACGGGGGGCTGGCATGCCGGTTCTGTGGCAACCGCAAGTGCGGCCTGCGTACGCCCGCCACGCCACCCGCCTGGGGGGCAAATGATTGCAAACGAAAAGTGCCTCTAGCCCTCGTGGAATGTGCGTGAATAGCTACTGTTTTTATAGCGATGTTTTTGTATCAATTGCAGCCTCGCACCGCAGGGTCGGTGGGCTGGGTGTTCCTACGTCGGCCCCATTCGCGGCAGCCGCAGAGCCGGTGCACCAGTCACCAATTTGACGCAGCAACCCTGGCAAGCCCAAAACCGTCGCCCGCGAGCGTGGGCCAGAGTAGGAATGCCCAGCCTGCCGACCTGGCCAACCCGCCCCGCCAGACATGCTGGGAAGCTCATCACAGCGCCTAGAAATGCTTGCAGGCCCTGGGTTTCACTTCACCCAATCTTCAATGGACGATCTCGGTTAAAGTCCTTGGTGTCGCTGGGCGCTCCCAGGACATCGTTTCCGTATTCCCCACTCTTTTGCATGACCAGCCCTACCACTGCTCCCGTTGTTTCCCGCCAAAAACTGATGGTGTTGGCCTGGCCCATATTTATTGAGCAGCTGCTGCACATGAGCACGGGGGTGATTGACACCTTTATGGTGAGCCACATTTCCGATGATGCCGTCGCGGCGCTGGGCTCCGCCCACCAAGTCATCATCCTGTTCATTATTTTGTTTGGCATTGTGGGCATTGGTACCAGCGTGGTGGTTACACACCACCTGGGCGGCAAAGACCGCGCCGGTGCGGACAGCATTGCCGCAACTGCCATTGGCGTGAACACATGGTTTGGCATTCTGGCGAGCATTGTGGTGTACCTGCTTGCGCAACCCTTGTTGACGCTGATTCAGCTGTCGCCGGAGCTACAGGCGTACGCCTTACCATTTTTGACGTTGATGGGAGCCACGCTGTTTTTGGAGGCCATGATCCAGGCCATCTCCGCTGTGCTGCGGGCACACGGCTATACGCGTGATCCCATGTTGGTGGCTGTAGGACAAAACATTCTCAATGTTGCGGGCAATTGCATTTTGCTGTTTGGCCTGTTGGGGGCACCCAAGATGGGGGTGCTGGGTGTGGCCTTGTCGACCGTGTTCAGCAGGGTGGTGGCATGCGCAGTGATGTGGGCATTGCTGGGTTATCGCATCCACCTCAAAGTCAAGGTGGCGGATTTCTTTGGGATTTCACGTGAACGGCTCGCACGCATCATGCACATTGGGTTGCCAGCCGCAGGCGAGCAAATCAGCTGGTTTTTGGCCTTCATGACGGTTACCGCGTTCACGGCCCGCATGGGCGATCAGCAGCTCGCCACCCAAACCTATGTCATGCAATTGGTGTGGTTTGTGGTTTTGTTTAGCGTTGCGATTGGCTTGGCCACCGAGATTCTGATTGGGCACATGGTCGGTTCCGGGGATTTTGAAGACGCCTACCATCAGCTGTTGCGCAGCCTGCGCATAGGTTTTTTCATGTCCATTTGCATGGCGTCATTGATCGCTGTGCTGTCGCCCTGGATGCTGGGTCTCTTTACTAGTGACCCGGCGATCATTGCAGGCGGGGTGGTTTTGATGCGGATCGGCATTTTTCTGGAGCCGGGCCGGGTCGCGAACCTGGTCGTCATCAACGCACTGCGCGCAACGGGCGATGCCCGCTACCCGGTGCTCATGGGTGTGTTTTCCATGTGGGGCGTGCTGGTGTTTGGCAGTTGGCTGTTGGGTACCTATTTTGGTTTGGGTCTGGTTGGCGTGTGGTGTGCCATGGCTGCGGACGAGTGGTTGCGTGGCATCTTGATGTACCGGCGTTGGAAGCAGCGCAAGTGGCTGAAGTACGCGCAGCGCACGCACGACAAGGTGCGGTCCGCCGCCACTGCTGCCTAGTTCAGTGGTATTCGATAACCCCTTCAATAGGGTCTGCCGGTGCGGCCCATGGGGCTTTCTCGATCATGCGTAAGGTGTCGGCGTAACCCGCTTCGCGGCGCGCGCGGACACTGGCGGCGGTGAGTCTGCCTCGTCGACTATTCCTTACAGTTGATGTGGAATGGAATATTGCCGCGCGCATTCGGCACCGGTTTGGCCGCTGGTTTCGCCATTCACCGACCACTATCCGTTGTTCGCCGAAAATGACGAGACAAGCGCACCGGCGCTCGATATCGTGACAGGGTCTTCACTCTTTATGGAATTTGCTATGCGCTACCACCCCCATTCACACGAACTTCTTGCGCACTGGCGCGATAACCCCCGCAGACGCGTGCTCTGGGGCATTGCACTGGTCGTGCTGGGTAGTGTGGTCCTGCTGGATCGACTGGCTGTGTTGGACCTCACGCAGTACCTGGGCCCCCAGGCCCGCTGGTGGCACTTTGGGCCTTTGCTCTTGTTGCTCAGTGGAGCGATCTCAGTTCTCAGCGCGCGGTCACTCCAGCACGCGTTGAATGGTCTTCTTCACATCGTATTGGGCACTTGGGTGTTTGCTTGCTTGGCGCAGTTATGGGGGCTCACGTTTACCAATAGCTGGCCCATTCCGCTCATCGTGACGGGCGTGCAAATGCTGGTGCATGGCTGGTTTGGCAGCCAATGCACCGTGACCAAAGAGGTGGCGCAATGAGCCCGCGGCGCGACCACACCCGCATGGTGTTGGGTGGCTTTGTCATATTGATTGGTGTGTTGGCGCTGGCCGACAACTTGTTTCAAATCAACACCCGCCAGGTGCTGCAGTTTTGGCCCGTGGTGTTCATGCTGGTCGGTGCCCTCAAGCTGAGCCACGCGCGGCATCTTGGGGGGCATTTGCTCGGTGCCGGATTTATGGCGGTCGGCGTATTGATGACACTAAACAATCTGGAATTGATTGCGTTTCACTTGCGCGACTGGTGGCCGCTGGGGGTAATCGCGGTTGGCATTGGCCTGATAGTGAAGGACCCCTTGCGCGGACATCTGCAGCGCATGCAGCAGCACTTAACTCCGCCCGATGAAGAAGGAAGCGCGCTCAATACCATGGCCGTGATGAGTGGTCACAAGCTCAATGTGCTGTCACAAGACTTGCGCCAAGGCGAAGCAACGGCTGTGATGGGTGGAATACAGATTGATTTTCGCAAGGCCGCGATCCAATCCGAAGCCACGCTCAAGGTCTTCGTGGTCATGGGGGGAATTGAAATCAAGGTTCCCGAAGGCTGGAGTGTGGATTGCCGCGCCATGGTCTTGATGGGTGGCGTTGAGGATAAAACCGTGCCCACAGCGCAACCTGGAAAGCGTCTGATCATTGAAGGCTTTGTGATGATGGGCGGCGTGGAAATCAAGAACTAGTCGCGTTGGCTGTCACATGAGTCCTATCACCGTCAACCTTCGCCGACGCATGGCCTATTTGGCTTTGTGTTTGCTATCGGGCCTTGCGATAGCCAGTGCGCTGGTGCAGGCGGCATTGACGCCCTGGCATGCGGCACTGGCGTTTGCGTTGCCCATGGCGGTGTGTCTGGGCTTTGTCGCCGCGTCGGCTTACTACGTGTGCCGGTCGGTAGTCTTGACGCAGCGCAGTGGCGTGCAGACGGTTGCCATGTATGGCGGCGCATCACTCATGGCCGGGCTATTCTGGGTGCTGGCGTGCCTGGGTTGGAATGTTCTGGGTGCCAGCATCCTGGGCACCGGAGCCGGCGAAGCTTGGGCTAGTGATCCATTAACCAGTGGTCACTTGTTGCCCCTGCCGCCCGGCTTGCTTTTATTTCTGGGATTTCTGGCGGGCGCTGTGTATTTGATTTCACTGTTGGCGCATGACATTTGGTTGGCGGCCGATCAGCTGCGTGCGGCCCAGGCGCGCGAAGCCCGTTCACACCTGTTGGCGCGCGAAGCGCAATTGCAGATGCTGCGGACACAAATCAACCCACACTTCTTGTTCAACAGTTTGAACTCCATTAGCGCGCTGACCGCACAGAATGCCGCTGCAGCCCGTGCCATGACGCTGGAGTTGGCGGCCTTCTTTCGCCAGACGCTCGCCCTCTCGGAGAAAGAGCGCATACCGCTGGCCGAGGAAATTGCATTGTGTGAGCACTTTTTGGCGGTTGAGAGAATCCGTTTTGGTGATCAGTTAAGCAGTGCCATAGAAGTATCGGACGCCGCCCTCGCGGTGCTGATTCCGCCGTTGCTGCTCCAGCCCTGCGTAGAAAATGCCGTCAAGCATGGTGTGCGGCATTTCGCCGAAGGCGGCTGTGTGACATTGCGCGCCATGGTGCAGCAAGACTGGCTCTACGTGACCATTGAAAACCCGGTCGATCCAGACGCACCAAGCAGTGCGGGTACGGGCACCGGCTTGCTCAATATCCGACAGCGCTTGGTGGCCATGTATGGCGAACGCGCCCGCTTCAAGTGGACACACAGCTCCGAGCGTTTCACCATGGAATTGGTGTTGCCTACTACCCTGGCATCGTGAGTCAAACCGTATTTTTGTAATGAGCACTAACCAACCGACCCTACGCGCTTTGATTGTGGACGACGAGTCTTTGGCACGCGGTTTGATACGTGAGTACCTTGCACCACACAGCGGTATCAGCATTGTGGGTGAGTCTGCCAATGGCATGCAGGCTGTGCAAGACATAACAACCCTTGTCCCTGACCTGATTTTTCTCGACATTCAAATGCCCAAGCTCAACGGACTAGAAGTGCTGGAGTTGACGGGGCGTAGATCCGGCGTGATCTTTACCACGGCTGACGATCAACATGCACTCAAGGCCTTTGATTTGCATGCGGTGGACTACTTGCTCAAGCCATTTTCGCAGGAGCGGTTTGATGAAGCGCTGACCCGTGCGCGGCTGGCACTGGCGCAGGCGTCGCCCGCGCTGCAGCAACTATTGGCTGATGCCAACCTGCGCCCCACCCGCATCCTGATTCGGGACCGCAGCCAGGTGCACGTGGTCGCGGTGGAAAAGGTCGAATACGTGCAAGCGCAAGACGACTACATCAGCATCCATAGCGCCGGGCGTGACTACCTCAAGACCCAATCACTGGCAGAGCTTGCTGCACAGCTTGACCCAGCCCAATTTGTGCGTGTGCACCGTTCGTACCTGCTCAACCTCGACTTTCTCCAAAGTCTGGAGCGGGCCACCAAAGACAACCATGTGGCGGTGCTGCGCAATGGCCAGCAAATCCCTGTTAGCCGCGCAGGGTATGAGCGGCTGGTTGAATTGCTCGATGCGCGATAGTCGTTGCGGAATCGGTTTCAGCTAAAAGGTATCTGGAGCGCTTGGTTTGCCAAGCGCATTGCCATAAGAGGGCCAACAGACAGACTGGGTGGCGGCAACTTGCCACAGTCGGGCCATGCGGACCGGTTTGGCCGCGTATAACTCAAAAGGTACCACCATGAAATCATTGATTCCACTCGTTTTGCTGACATCCGTACTCGGCCTGGGCGCATGCACCGGACCCATGGGCCCAACGGGCGCCACCGGGGACACCGGAGCCACAGGCAACCAAGGCAATACGGGAAATACAGGTAACACGGGTCGCCAAGGCAGCACTGGCTATACCGGCGCGACTGGAGCAACTGGTACACAAGGCAACACGGGCAACACTGGCTACACCGGTGCCACTGGTTCGACGGGTGCAACTGGCGACACTGGCGCTACCGGCAACCAGGGCAACACCGGTTACACAGGCGCCACCGGTGCCACAGGTTCCAAGGGCAATACAGGGAACACGGGTAGCACCGGAACTTCCGGAACCTCTGGCGGCCCAACGATCTTGGTCGTTCCGGCAGCCAAGTAAACCGTGTGGCTAACCGAATATATGACGGTTAGCCCTCGTGTGTATTGAATTTAGTGCTATTGAATTGATAGTGTTCTTGTGGTGATTTCACTGGTGAGTGCCATTCCAGCGCGGAAGAAACCCGTGGTGTCGAAAGGCTGCTGCTGCGCTTTGGTCAGGGAATCTTCAACGGTAGCAATCGCGGTGGGTCGTACGCGTAGGTAGCACGCAGGCGGTGACGCGCACGAAGTAGCGATGGCGACACGAGCACGGCGTAGAATAATTTGCTACTCACTTGCGGCGATACGCGCGGGTTCCCTACCGTGCTGCTGGAGAAAACGCTCATGGAACACCATTATTGATGTCAATGCAAAACGCTATTGCGCCACAGCCACCTAAGCTTCTGGTGGTTGACGATCAAGCAATTTGTATTGATCTGTTGTTTGCAGCGTTTTCTGCGGACTACCAGTTGATTGCTGCTACTTCTGGTGAGATGGCGCTCGCGTTATGCGCAACGGATCGCCCGGACATGGTGCTACTGGACGTCAGCATGGGTGGAGGAATGGATGGCTTCGCGGTGTGTTCGCGGCTTAAGGCGGACCCCTGCTTACGCGACATTCCAGTCATCTTTGTGACCGGGCAAGCCGATTCTGAATCGGAAACCCGTGGGCTTGAGGTGGGTGCAGTGGACTTCATTGCAAAGCCCGTCAATATTAAGGTTGCCCGTGCGCGTGTGAAGGCGCACTTCACCATACATGCCCAGGCCGCACAGCTGCGAGCCAGTGAGCAAGAGCAGCGGTATTTGGCGCAAGAGCTTGAGTTGCGCGCGGCACGATTCCATCTTCTCGTCGCAGGGCTGCATGTTGGCGTGCTGGTGCAGTCGCCAAGATCTGAGATTACGCTGGTTAATGCGCGAGCCTGTGAATTGTTAGGCCTGACAGAGGATCAGTTACTGGGAAAGACCAGTTTTGACCCGCGCTGGAACGTCATTCACGAGGATGGCTCTGACTTTCCCGGCCCCACGCATCCGGTGCCATTAGTGATTGCTTCCAAGAAGCCTGTGCGCAATGTGGTGATGGGAGTTTACCGCCCGATCCTCGGCGATCGGCTTTGGCTGCTGGTCAACGCTGAGCCGCAGCTGGATTCCAATGGCGCGCTCGTGGAGGTGATTTGCACCTTCTCGGATATCACTGAGCAGGTTCGTGCGCAGGAGCGGCTGCGAAACGGTGAGACGCGATTTCGCGCCATTATCGAATCCATGCCCGTGCCGATGGCACTCAACGACGATGCGGGCAATATCACATTTGTCAACGACGCGTTCGTGCAGACATATGGGTACACGCAGGCAGAAGTTTCCACACTGGAAGCGTGGTGGCCACTGGCTTACCCAGACCCCGACTACCGCGCATGGGTCGCGAAATTGTGGCTGCAGGAACTGGAAACGGCAAAGCGCGAGAACCGGGGATTTACGTCATTTGAAGTCAATCTTCGTGCAAAAGATGGGTCGGTGCATACCGTTTCAGCAGGTGCTGCAGCCTTCGATCCGGAACGCATGGATGAACATGTAGTCGTTTTGCACGACATCACGGCGATCAAGGCCATTCAAACGGCGCTGGAAGCAACGGTGGCAGAGAAGAATTCGCTGCTCAAAGAGGTGCACCACAGGGTAAAGAACAACCTGCAAATCATCACCAGCCTATTACGCTTGGAGAGTCGGCGCAGCACCCATGCAGAGACCACGACAGTCTTGGGTGAAATGCAAGCGCGCATCCGTGCGATGGCCTTGCTGCATGAATCGCTGTACCGCTCCGGAACGTTGGCGTCCATTGATCTGGGCCACTACTTACAGCAACTTTCCACGCAGGCTTTTAGAACCCAGTCGATGGATCCTGCTGCGGTCGCGCTCCAACTCCATCTGGGCACGGTACAGATTGGCATGGATCAAGCCATTCCTTGTGGGCTGCTGGTCAACGAGCTGATTTCCAACTGCCTGAAGCACGGATTTCCCACGGGTTCCACGGGCCAAGTCAGCATTGACCTGCGGCCACTTGCGCTGCAACAGCAATGGTGCCTGCGCGTCTGTGACAACGGGGTTGGGCTGCCACATGACTTTGAAGACCGACGCGAGAGGTCACTGGGTCTACAGTTGGCCGCAGACTTGGCACGGCAGATCGGTGGGGCTCTCGATATTTCACCCAACGTGGACAAGGGAGTCGCGTTTACCGTGGAGTTCAAAGTATTGGAGCCCGCGCCACTGATCATGCCGCTTTGAGAGCGACAATGACCGTGTGGACTGGAAGGCTGCAAAGCGCTTCAGGCGCTGGCCTTTGCAGTGATGGTCACCGTATCCAGCTGAATCATGGCGGGCACTGGCACATTGAGTTCTTGCGTGCTGCTGCTGTGCGCAAAGTCATCGAACGACAGAATCGTTGATCCACTGGTGACAACGGTCATCAAGCCAGCGATCATCACTGCGGTCAGTTGGTTGGTCAAAGTAGTGTTCATGTTTCTCTCCAAAGTTGCGTGCCACCGTGGCGCGTTGAAGAGAATGTAGGTTTTGTCGAATGCGCTTGCATGCGCATTGCGACGGGTTGCCCAAGCTGATGTGCGAGCTGCGTCTGGTCGCGACGGACGGCCTTGATCTTCTTATTAGCCGCCGCTTTCCAATGTGAAGGTGGCGTTGGTGTCTTGCTTCAGTAGTGCGACCATTTGCGGAAGCGCCAGTTGCAGAGCAGCTTTGAGCGTGTGCGGCGGGTTGATGATGAACATGCCGCTGGCGGGCAGGCCGGGACGAATTACTTCGCCAGCATCATCTTGCAATAGTTTGCTGGATTTGACGGTGAGTGTGGCACCCAACCAGCTTTTGCCAGCCTTGTTGGACAGGGTCTTGAGCTTTTTGGGCAGGTCGTGCGCTTCAGGGCGGGGAATGATGGGGTACCACACGGCATAGGTGCCGGTCACAAAACGTTGCAGCGAGTCGGCCACCATCACGGCGACACGGCCATAGTCTGTCTTGAGCTCGTAGCTGGGGTCGCAAAACACCAGTGCGCGGCGCGATGGGGGTGGCAAAAACTTCTTGATGCCTTCAAAACCATCTTCGCGCAGGATCGCAACCTGGCGGCCGGCCTCGAGTTGCGCGATGTTCGCCGTCAGGGTTTTGGTGTCAGTGGGGTGAATTTCAAACAGCTTGAGCTTGTCGCGGTCGCGCTCTTTCAGCACGTGCTGGATGATGAACGGTGAACCGGGGTACACCTTGTGGCTGTCTTTTTTATTGAAACTGGCAACCAGGTCCACGTAATCTTGCAGCGCTGGGGCGAATACTTGGTTTGGTGTGCCCGCCACCAATTTGAGAAAACCCTCAGCGGCCTCTGCGCTGGTTTGCGCATAATCCCCGTCTAGCCGGTACAGGCCAGCACCGGCATGGGTGTCGAAGACCGTTAGCGCAGCCTCTTTTTGCACCATGTGTCGCAAGATGGCCAGCAATGTGGTGTGTTTGAGGACGTCGGCATGGTTTCCGGCGTGGAAGGCGTGGCGGTAACTAAACATGCTTGGATGGTAACCTGTGGAGGCATGGATTGCCTATTTCGCCCAGGTTTTGTATAATGGAGGGCTTCGCAGCGCTTTTGTGGCTCCGCGGCGAAGGCTTTTCGTAATGTTTCGCGACGGCACGTCGAGCAACCCCACCTAAGAGATTCCCATCAGAGGAACGCCGACCGTGGAAAAGAGCCCGCCAAACCAATCCTTTTTTAGGAATTTCTCATGTCAACTTTCAGCGCAAAACCCGCTGAGGTCGTGCACGAGTGGTTTGTGATTGACGCGACCGACAAGGTCCTCGGACGAGTAGCCAGCGAAGTTGCTCTCCGTTTGCGCGGCAAACACAAGGCCATTTACACGCCTCACGTCGATACCGGCGATTTCATCATCGTCACCAATGCAGCCCAGCTGCGTGTCACCGGCGCCAAGTCGCTGGACAAGGTGTACTACCGCCATTCGGGTTACCCCGGCGGCATTTCGTCCACCAACTTCCGTGACATGCAAAACAAGTTCCCTGGCCGCGCTTTGGAAAAAGCCGTCAAGGGTATGTTGCCCAAGGGTCCCCTGGGTTACGCCATGATCAAGAAGCTCAAGGTTTACGGCGGTGCTGAGCACCCCCATACAGCCCAGCAGCCTAAGGTTCTGGACATTCCTGGTATTTCTCCCGCAGCAGTGAAACGTGAGGCCGCCAAATGATCGGTGAATGGAACAATGGCACCGGCCGTCGCAAATCCAGCGTCGCCCGCGTGTTTCTGAAAAAAGGCTCCGGCCAAATCGTCGTCAATGGCAAAGCCATCGAAAACTTTTTTGGTCGTGCAACATCCATCATGATCTGCAAGCAGCCCCTGCTGTTGACCAACCACGCCGAAACCTTTGACGTCATGGTCAATGTGGCCGGTGGCGGTGAGTCGGGCCAGGCTGGTGCAGTGCGCCACGGTATTACCCGTGCACTGATTGATTACGACGCAACGCTCAAGCCAACCTTGAGCCAAGCTGGCTTCGTGACGCGTGATGCGCGCGAAGTTGAACGTAAGAAGGTCGGCTTCCACGGCGCTCGCCGTCGCAAGCAGTTCTCCAAGCGTTAAGGCAAGCCCCCACGCTTGTCGCTGTGCGTACTGCGCTGCCCCCCGAGGGGGCGTTGGTCGTCTTGGGGCGGCCCAGCGACGACACATTGCCAACGCAACATTCCGTTGCACATATTACGACCGCCAGGGTGCAAACCCTCGCGGTCGTTTTACTTGGGGCTGCTAGACTTCGCGCTCCATGCGATTCAAACTCCTTCGTCGCCGTCTTACTGTCAGCGCTCCGCGCATGGCCATTCGCA
Source organism: uncultured Rhodoferax sp. (assembly GCA_964468905.1). Taxonomy (GTDB): domain Bacteria; phylum Pseudomonadota; class Gammaproteobacteria; order Burkholderiales; family Burkholderiaceae_C; genus Allorhodoferax. Next base: position 38,561 of record CAYXWW010000014.1, read on the forward strand.
GTGCCATGCCTTGGCCTTTGCGCTGGGCTATCGTGGCCATTGTCCTTGGCTTTTGCGCGGCCATTGGCTTGTGGGCCTTTGAGTTTGGCAAAGACATTGCCGGCCTCGAAAAGGGATCGCGAGAAGAATTGATCCGCCTGCGCGCGGAGCTGGCTACGGTCCAGACCGAGCTGGTTGCCGTCAAGGGCGACCGGGACCAGGCGCAGTCCATCGCCAATACCGCTGGCACATTGGTGACTGCGGAAAAAGCATCCCACGAGCGTGTCATGGCGCAACTCAAACAGCTGGAAATGGAAAACCGAGCCCTTCGGGATGACCTGGGATTCTTTGAAAAATTGATCCCAGCCGCTGGCGGTGAGGGCATGGCCATTCGCAGTTTGATGGCGGAGCTCCAAGGCGGCACCAAGTTAAAATGGCAAGTTCTGGTGATTCAGTCGGGTAAAAATCCCGGGGAATTCAATGGTCGGCTAGAGGTGGTTTTTTCGGGGCTACTCAACGACAAGCCCTGGAGTGCCAATCTTCCTGGTGACTCTATAACGGTCAAGTTTCGACAATACGGCCGGATGGAAGGTGAATTCGAATTGCCCGCCCAGGTGGTTGTCAAAGGTGTGTCTGCCCGGGTCATGGATGGAACAGTGGTCAAGGCGGCCCATTCCATCAAGTTGTAATCATTCAACGAGGTTCTCTATGTTTAATAAGAAGAAGCAACCACCTATCAAGAGTCTGATTGCCGAAGGCAGCCAAATTGACGGCAATATCCGCTTTACCGATGGTTTGCGGGTCGACGGTATGGTTGTTGGCAATATTGTGGCGGGCGAAGATGTGGCTAGTATCCTGGTGATCTCCGAAATTGCCAGCATTACCGGTGAAATCACCGCAGATCACATCATTATCAATGGTACGGTCAAAGGCCCCATCCACGCACGCAAGATGCTGGAGCTCCAGCCCAAGGCGCGTATTGACGGCGATGTCGAATATGCCGCCCTGGAGATGCATCAGGGGGCGTTGATTTCCGGCCAATTGCGGCCTCTCTTGGACGAAGGCGAAAAGCCCACACTCAAACTAGCGGCAAATAACCAGTAAAAGAATTCCCGACCGAATTGCTGTACTATTCTGTCAATACCTGATTCCACCGGAGTTCACCATGAGTGCCGTAGCCGAAAACATCCATACCGAAATGCCTGCACCAATCCTGTTTACCGACAGTGCAGCAGCCAAAGTGGCCGACCTGATTGCAGAAGAAGGCAACCCCGATCTCAAATTGCGCGTGTTTGTGCAAGGCGGCGGTTGTTCGGGTTTCCAATATGGTTTCACCTTTGACGAAATCACCAATGAAGACGACACCATCATGAGCAAGAACGGTGTGTCGCTGTTGATCGATGCCATGAGCTATCAATACCTAGTGGGCGCTGAGATCGACTACAAAGAAGACCTTCAAGGTGCCCAGTTCGTCATCAAGAACCCCAATGCCACGACCACCTGCGGTTGTGGCTCGTCGTTCTCATAGTCAAGCCGGGTAAATTGCACCCAAAATGCGGGCGCCTCGGGCGCCCGTAACGCTTTTGAGGCTCGATGTTTTTCGCATGACTGTCTGGCGCGCAAGCCAGGCAAATGCCGTGGCCTCTACCTGCAAGGGCGGCAAACCATGGGCAGCGGAGGATTCAACCAGGCAGTTCGGCAATGCTGCCCGCAAGCGTTCCATCAAAAAGTCGTTTAACGCACCGCCACCGCAGACGACCAGGCTTTCGCAACTGGGGCTTGCTTGCATCAGACTGCGGGCGCAAGCGATCGCTGTGAGTTCGGTCAACGTTGCTTGCACATCTTGCGGCTCCAGCGCCTGAAAACCGCCTAGCTTGTGGGCCAGCCAGCTGCTGTTGAACAAGTCGCGACCGGTGCTCTTGGGTGGTTTAAGACTGAAGAATGGTTCATCCAACAATCGCGCCAACAAAAAGTCTTTGATCTCCCCTTTGGCGGCCCAACGTCCCGCGTCGTCAAAAGGCTGACCGGTGTGTGTGCCGCACCAAGCGTCCATCATGGCATTGCCAGGGCCGCAGTCAAATCCGCATACATCGGGTGATGACGGATCGAGCACCGTGATGTTTGCAATTCCACCGATATTGAGCACCGCCAGCACCTGGTTGGGCCGGCCAAAAAAAGCCTGGTGAAACGGCGGTACCAAGGGCGCACCCTGACCGCCTGCTGCCACATCGCGGCTGCGAAAGTCAGCGACCACTTCAATGCCGCACAACTCTGCCAAGAGAGATGGATTGTTGAGCTGTAGGGTGTAGCCGGTTCCGTCAAATTCTTGCGGCCGATGGCGCACGGTCTGGCCGTGTGCGCCTATGGCCTGGACATCTTGCGCCGCGACGCCGCATTGGCGCAATAGCGCGTGCACTTGGCTTGCGTACAGGCGTACGAGCCCGTTGGCCGCAAGTGCAGCACGGTGCAATTCATTGTCGGAGGGCGCGTTCAGTGCCAATAGTTCTGCCCGCAATGCAGCTGGCAATGGCGCACTGCAGTGGCCCAAAACGGTGGAAAAAGACCCGTTGAATTCGACCAGAACTGCGTCCACCCCGTCGAGCGAGGTGCCAGACATCAGGCCTATATACAAGCTGGACAAGACTGCCGCCCAGAGCGGATTACTGTGCGCTGCCTGGCTGCATCTGTGCGGCCGCCAGCAGCTGAATTTTTACCTGCGCAGCTGCCTGGTTGAAGTTGGCACGTGCAGAAGCAGCAACCGGTACTGACTCGCTTTGGCGTGCGATGGTCAGCGGGTCTTTGTGCGCGCCGTTGACGCGAAACTCAAAATGCAGGTGCGGCCCAGTAGCCCAACCCGTCTGGCCTACAGCGCCCACGTTTTGTCCCTGGCTGATGTTTTGACCACCGCGTACATTGATGCGGCTCAGGTGCGCATAGACCGTGACATTGTTGTTGCGGTGCTTGACCATCACTACATTGCCAAAGCCATTCTGTACCCCGGCGAATTCAACCACGCCGTCACCCACGCTGCGTACAGGCGTACCGGTCGGTGCAGCATAGTCCACACCCAAATGGGCGCGCCAGGTTTGCAAAATAGGATGGAAACGCATTTTGAAACCGCTGGTCACCCGAGAAAATTCCATAGGTGACGCCAAGAAGGCGCGCCGCAGGCTTTCACCCGCCAGCGTGTAGTAGCCGCCTTTGGTCAATGTATGACTGGCTGTGGAGGCTGCCGCGCTGCCGCTCGTGACCGGCTCTTGAAACCACACGGCCTGGTATGGCTTGCCCGCGTTGACAAACTCAGCGCTCAAGACCCGACCCGCGCGCAATGGCTCGCCATCGCCTTCCAGCGTTTCGTAGGTGACCGCAAAGCGGTCGCCCTTGCGCAGAGCGCGGTGGAAATCAATGTCGCCCGAAAAAATTTCGGCAAGCTGGATCGCCACGGCATCGGGAATACGGGCGTCGTCGGTGGCTGCAAACAGCGACGAATTGATCGTACCGCTCGCTAAGCGCGAGGAAACGGTCATTGGCAGTGTCTCGATGCGGGACACAAAACCCTCGGGTGACTTTTCGACCGTCAGTCGCTTGAACATGCCATCGTCTTCAGGGCTCCAGCGGGCGCTGAGCTTGAGCAAGGTGTTGCTGTTGGTCGCTTCTACGGTGACATTGCGTCCAGCACGCCCCATGAGCGTCTGCTGCACTACGGTGTCGCTACGCAAAAATGCTGCAGCCTGTGGGTCATACAAACCCAGCCGTTTGAACAAGGATTCGGCTGAATCGGTGGAGCGGGTGATGTCGGAGCGGTACAAGCGCATGGCTTGGTCTTGCGTTGCGTCGCCGGACGCTACGAGCGCCAAGGGCTGCACAGTCTCCACCACGGTGCGGACCGTTAAATCAGCGGCATCCGGTGCCAAGGAGGCGACGGCAAAGGTCGCACCGGCGCCACCCAACATGAGGGCAGTCAGCGCAACGGTGAAGTGCTTGGGATGGCGCTGCACGAGGCCGGCTGCAAAGGAAATACTGTCTTGCGCGGCTTGTATCAGTCGAAGTGTCAAAATTCGGGCTCCATGGATTGGGGGCGGTGCCAGCTGGCACAACACCCCGAACTGCAACGTGGGCGCGACTAAAATCGAGTCGCTGACAATCCAACGCGGTTGCAGGAGGAAGGCCAGTATAGCGGTCTACCGCACAGACACATCGATAAAAACCCTTATGAATCAAGCCTCAAGCCCCCCGCCAGTTGTCCCAGTTGTAAGCGAACGTGTCCGCGAGGCACTGGCGGTCACCCTGCGCGGCGTGGAAGAGCTCCTTCCGCAAGACGAGTGGGTCAAAAAGCTCGCCAAATCAGAGGCCACTGGCACGCCACTGCGCATCAAGCTGGGGCTGGACCCTAC
>CAYXWW010000015.1:0-14920 GCA_964468905.1 uncultured Rhodoferax sp.
CATCCCAGTCGCCTTCGGCCATGCCGTCTTCGATGCTGATGATGGGGTACTTGTCCACCCAGTTGGCCAGCATGTCAGTCCACTCTTGCGCGGTCAGGCTCAGGCCTTCACCTTCCAGCTCATACTTTCCGTCTTTGTAAAACTCACTGGCGGCGCAGTCCAGACCCAGAGCAATTTGCTCGCCAGCCACAAAGCCCGCTTTGTCGATGGCTTCCAGAATCATTTGGATGGCGGCTTCGTGGTTGGCTACGTTGGGGGCAAAGCCGCCTTCGTCGCCCACGGCGGTGCTGATGCCGCGGTCGTGCAAAATTTTCTTCAGTGCGTGGAACACCTCTGCGCCGTAACGCAATGCTTCACGGAAGCTCGGTGCACCCAACGGAATGATCATCAACTCTTGCAAGTCGAGGTTGTTGTTGGCGTGCTCTCCACCGTTGATGACATTCATCATGGGTACAGGCATTTGCATGCGGCCCATGCCGCCAAAATAACGGTACAGCGGCAGGCCAGATTCTTCTGCCGCAGCACGGGCCACGGCCATGGAGACCGCCAACAGCGCATTCGCGCCCAGGCGGCTCTTGTTGTCGGTACCGTCCAGGTCGATCAGCGTCTTATCCAAAAAGGCTTGTTCGGAAGCATCCAGGCCCAGCACGGCTTCAGAGATTTCGGTGTTGATGTGTTCTACGGCCTTCAGGACGCCTTTGCCAAGGTAACGCTTCTTGTCACCGTCGCGCAGTTCAATGGCTTCACGCGAGCCAGTGGACGCGCCAGAGGGGACTGCCGCACGGCCCATGGTGCCGGACTCCAGCAACACGTCACATTCGACGGTGGGGTTACCGCGGGAATCCAAAATTTCGCGGCCTACGATATCAACAATTGCACTCATTTCTTTTCTTTCAAAAAATACAAAACCAAATGGATTAGGGGTGATGGGACAGAAATAAAACTGCTATAGCCAAAGGCTAACATTTTTCAGTGAAAGTAATTCTCCAGGAAGGGACGCTTCTTGGCGACGAAGTCTAGTTCCAGCAAGGTTTCCAGCAAGGCCTTCATGTGCTGCAGCGGCACTGCATTGGGGCCGTCACTTAGCGCTTTGGCTGGGTCTGGGTGCGTTTCCATAAACAAGCCCGACACACCGACCGCAACTGCAGCACGGGCCAATACCGGAACCATTTCGCGCTGCCCGCCGCTACTGGTACCTTGGCCGCCGGGCAACTGCACCGAGTGGGTGGCGTCAAACACTACAGGTGCCATCGTTTCGCGCATGATGGACAGCGATCGCATATCGCTCACCAGGTTGTTGTAGCCAAAACTGGCACCGCGTTCGCAGGCCATAAAGTTGTCTTCGTTCAAACCTTTTTCACGCGCTGCTGCGCGGGCCTTGTCGATGACGTTCTTCATGTCATGCGGCGCAAGAAACTGCCCTTTTTTGATATTGACCGGTTTACCGGACTGGGCAACGGCGCGAATGAAATCGGTCTGCCGGCACAGAAAGGCCGGCGTCTGCAGCACATCGACCACGGATGCAACCTGTGCAATCTGGTCTTCCGAGTGAATGTCGGTCAGTATTGGCAAGCCAAGTTCACGCTTGACCTTGGCAAGTATTTCCAAACCTTTGTCGATGCCAGGGCCACGAAAGGTGTTGCCGCTGGAGCGGTTGGCCTTGTCAAAGCTGCTTTTGAAAATGAAGGGAATACCCAGCGCAGACGTGATTTCTTTCAGCGTGCCGGCGGTGTCCATTTGCAACTGCTCAGATTCGATAACGCAAGGTCCTGCGATCAAAAAAAAGCGATGTTCCAGTCCAATATCGAATCCACACAAATTCATAGTACCCCCACGCTTGTCACTGCGTGTACTGCGCTGCCTCCCGAGAGGGCGCGGCCTTGCTGGGGGCGGCCCGGCGCGGCGGCCATCAGGCAACTACCTTCAGATTTTTGCCTGCGGCTTGGTGGTCCAACGCAGCTTTGATGAAGGCGTTGAACAGAGGGTGGCCATTCCAAGGTGTGGACTTGAATTCTGGGTGGAACTGCACGCCAATAAACCAGGGGTGTACAGCTTTGGGCAACTCAACCATTTCTGTCAATTGCTCGCGCTGGGTCAGCGCAGAGATCACTAAGCCAGAGGCACGCAATTGATCGAGAAAGTTGACGTTGGCTTCATACCTGTGGCGGTGGCGTTCGGTTACGACATCGCCATAAATTTCGTGTGCCAGGGTGCCCTTGGCTACGTCGGAGCTTTGTGCACCTAAGCGCATGGTGCCGCCCAGATCGGAATTTTTGTTGCGGGTCTTGATGGTGCCGTCGGCGTCTTTCCACTCGGTGATCAGGGCAATGACGGGGTTCGGGCTGTCGGGTTCAAATTCGGTGCTGTTTGCATCTTTGAGCCCCGCCACATGGCGCGCAAACTCAATGGTGGCCACTTGCATCCCCAAGCAAATGCCCAAGTACGGCACCTTGCTTTCCCGCGCAAAGCGGGCCGCACAAATCTTGCCCTCTATGCCGCGCTTGCCAAAGCCGCCAGGTACCAACACGGCGTCGAACTTGGCGAGACGGGACACGCTGTCGGGCGTGATGGTTTCTGAGTCGATGTATTCGATCTTGACCTTGGCATGGTTCTTCATGCCGGCGTGTCGCAGTGCTTCGTTGAGCGATTTGTAGCTGTCACTCAAATCAACATACTTGCCCACCATGGCGATACTGACCTCAGCCTGTGGGTGTGCGGTTTCGTACACCAGATCGTCCCAGCGTTTGAGATTGGCTGGTGGGGTGTTCAGTCGTAGCTTGTCGCAGATCAGGCCGTCAAGGCCCTGTTCGTGCAACATGCGTGGCACTTTGTAAATGGTGTCCACATCCCACATGCTGATGACGCCCCATTCGGCCACATTGGAGAAAAGCGAAATCTTGGATCGCTCTTCTTGTGGAATGGGGCGGTCAGCGCGGCAAATCAGCGCGTCGGCCTGGATACCGATCTCGCGCAATTGTTTGGCGGTGTGTTGTGTGGGCTTGGTCTTGAGTTCACCCGCAGCTGCAATCCAGGGCACATAACTCAGGTGCACAAAGGCGCTGTTGTTGGGGCCCATCTTCAGGCTCATCTGGCGCACGGCTTCCAGGAACGGCAGGGATTCAATATCGCCGACGGTGCCACCAATCTCAACAATGGCGACGTCCACCGCGTCGGGTTCGCCAAATCGCGCGCCACGTTTGACGAATTCCTGGATTTCGTTGGTAACGTGGGGGATGACCTGCACGGTCTTGCCCAAGTAGTCGCCACGACGCTCTTTGTCGAGCACGCTCTTGTAAATCTGGCCAGTGGTGAAGTTATTGGAGCGGCGCATGCGCGTTTCAATGAAGCGCTCATAGTGGCCAAGGTCCAGATCGGTCTCGGCGCCGTCATCGGTGACAAAAACTTCGCCGTGCTGCAGGGGTGACATGGTGCCCGGATCCACATTCAGGTAGGGATCGAGCTTGATGAGGGTGACTGTCAGGCCCCGCGATTCCAGAATCGCAGCGAGGGAGGCTGAGGCGATTCCCTTGCCAAGGGAAGACACCACACCGCCGGTGACGAAGACAAATTTGGTCATGTCAGAGGGAGCCGGTAAGCTCAGGGAGGTGGTAAACGGAGATTATACCGGGCACGAGCGCCCGAACCATCAAGCTCTGATACATTGCTGGCGATGAAAGATCTCGCAGGAAAACACATTGTTCTGGGTCTCACGGGTGGCATTGCCTGCTACAAGGCTGCAGAGTTGTGCCGCGCACTCGTAAAGGAAGGGGCTACGGTTCAGGTGGTGATGACCGAGGCCGCGGCGCAGTTCATCACGCCAGTCACGATGCAGGCCTTGAGTAACCGACCTGTCTATGGCTCGCAATGGGATGCGCGGGAGCCCAACAACATGGCGCACATTAATTTAAGCCGCGAGGCTGACGCCATTTTGATTGCACCGTGCAGCGCTGACTTTATGTCCAAGCTGTTGCATGGCGGGGCTGATGACCTATTGAGCTTGATGTGTCTCGCACGTCCTCTTGACAAGGTTCCGCTGCTGATAGCCCCCGCGATGAACCGCGAAATGTGGGACCACCCGGCCACCGTGCGCAACCGGGCGCAATTGCAAGCCGATGGTTGCGTGGTGCTCGGTGTGGGAACGGGCGATCAGGCATGCGGCGAAACCGGTGATGGACGCATGCTGGAGCCCATGGGGTTGCTGCAAGACGTCATTGCTTTTTTTCAGCCTAAGCTGCTGGCGGGGCAAAACGTTTTGATCTCCGCGGGACCGACCTTTGAAGCGATCGACCCCGTGCGCGGCATCACTAATCGCTCCAGTGGAAAGATGGGCTTCGCCATTGCGCGCGCTGCGCAGGAGGCGGGGGCGCAGGTGACGCTGGTGGCAGGTCCCGTGGCATTACCCACACCACGGGGCGTGCAGCGTGTAGATGTTCAATCTGCATCAAATATGCTCGTAGCCCTCGTGGAATGTGCGCAAGCAGCTACTGTTTTTATAGCTACCGCAGCGGTGGCTGATTGGCGACCAGCCCAGGTGGCGGATCAAAAAATCAAAAAGGACGGGTCCGGTCAGCCACCTGCGTTAGCGTTTGTTGAGAACACCGACATTCTTTCCACGGTGGCACAGTCGCCGCGTGCGCAAACCGGCGAACTGTATTGTGTGGGGTTTGCAGCGGAGAGCCACGATTTGCTGGCCCATGCCACGGCCAAACGCGTTCGCAAGGGCGTTCCGCTGTTGGTCGGTAATATCGGTCCAGCGACCTTTGGTCAAGACGACAATGCCTTGTTGTTGGTTGACGCTGACGGTGCCCGGGAGCTTGCGCACAACACCAAGTTGGTACTGGCCAGACAACTCGTGGCAGAAATCGCCAGCCGGTTGCCGACCGCTGAAAAAGCCGTTTTGCGCTAAGCGACTGCTTCCAACGCCACGCAGAACCTCAAAAATTTCGATCAACGTTTCTATAGCAAGCCCAAAAAATTCACCATGAACATTGATGTAAAAATTCTCGATAGTCGGCTCGTCGAGCAGATGCCCGCTTACGCCACGCCGGGCAGCGCAGGATTGGACTTGCGTGCCTGCCTGGCTGAACCACTCACCTTGGCACCCAACGCCTGGCAACTGGTACCAACGGGCATGGCCATCTATTTGGAGGATCCCGGCTACGCCGCGCTTATCCTGCCGCGGTCGGGCCTCGGGCACAAGCACGGCATTGTGCTGGGCAATTTGGTGGGCTTAATTGATAGCGATTACCAAGGGCAATTGATGGTCAGCGCCTGGAATCGCAGTGAAGTCCCATTCACGATCGCGCCCATGGAGCGGATTGCCCAACTGGTTATCGTGCCAGTGGTTCAGGCGCAATTCAATGTGGTCAATGAATTCCCCGTGTCGCAGCGTGGCGAAGGCGGCTACGGGTCTACTGGTAAGCAGTAGTCTTTCACTCGTTCCGACTGCTCACGCGCCCGCAAAGGACCTAGGGTACGTATTTTCGTTCGTGTCCTCCGCCCTGCGGGTTCCTCCTTGACCTCACTACAGTACGCACCCCATGCCCTTTGCTGGAGGTATTTGGAGCGCATCTTCGTCGGATTGATCAGTGTAAAAGGCCGTCGGGTGCTTGGGTGTCGGCTGCGACCTGCAATTTGAAAAAACCAGTACCACAACTACCACGCCCGATTTCATCTTCGGTGGCTTCACGAACTGCTTCGACCTTCAGTGCGATGCGGATGGCAATGCCAGCCAATGGATGGTTTCCGTCGATGACGATGTGGTCCGGGTAGATGTCGGTGACAGTAAATAACGCATCGCGCGGCGCATGGGGATTGCATCCTTCGGGCAAGGCGTTGCCTTCCATGGTCTGGCCAACTTGTAGCCCATCCGGAAACAGGTGACGGGGTTCCAAAAAAAGCAACTGGTCGTTGAAATCGCCAAACCCTTGCTCAGGTTCAATCTGCAATTCAATGCTGGCTCCGGCGGTGTGGCCTTGCAAGCTTTCTTCGATGATGGGTAGCAAATCATTGCCACCAACTAAAAATTCCACTGGTTCGTCTAGTACGTCCAGTTCTTCCCCCAAGGTGTCTTTCAGCGTCCAGGTGAGGGCAACGACGCATTGTTGAGTGATTTCCATAGGAGAATTGTCCCATGAACATCGATGAACCCCTGCAGCTCCTGGGTGGCCTAAGTCCCAATACTTTTATGCGACGCCATTGGCAGAAAAAGCCACTGCTCATTCGCCAGGCTATTCCGGGCTTTAAGCCACCCCTTGATCGCTCGCACCTGATTAACTTGGCATCGCAGGACGAGGTGCAGTCCCGTCTCGTGCAGCAACCACACCCGGAGGGTGGAAAACCTTGGCGGTTTCAACATGGCCCCTTTGCTCGCAAGTCCTTGCCGCCATTGAAACAGTCAGGTTGGACCCTTTTGGTCCAGGGGGTCGATCTTCTTGACGACCGTGTTCACGCACTGTTGAACCAGTTTCGTTTTGTTCCGGATGCACGGCTCGATGACCTGATGATCAGCTATGCCACCGATGGTGGCGGCGTCGGGCCTCATTTTGATAGTTACGACGTGTTTCTCCTGCAGGCGCATGGACAAAGGCGTTGGCGCATTGGCAGGCAAAAGGACCTTAGCTTGCAGCCCAATATGCCGCTCAAAATTTTGGCGAACTTTGAGCCTGAGATGGAGTTTGTACTCGACCCGGGCGACATGCTGTACTTGCCACCGCGGTATGCGCATGACGGAATCGCGGTCGGCGAGTGCATGACTTATTCTGTGGGCTTTCGCGCACCGGCACGGGGCGAACTCGCCAGTGAACTGCTGCAACGCTTGGCAGAAGATGCCATGGACGCGGTTGGTGACACGCTGTACCGCGATACCAAGCAACCTGCGGTTGTGCACAGTGGGGAGATTCCGGACACTTTGGTCGACTTCGCACGCGACGCGCTCAATGATGCGCTGAATGATCCATCAGACCTGCGCAGGGCATTGGGGGAATACTTTAGCGAACCCAAGGGCCATGTTCATTTTGAAGCGACAGCGGTAGATGGGCTGCAAGGATCGCTCACGTTGGATCGACGCACCCGCATGCTCTATGACCAGCAGCATGTCTTTATCAATGGTGAGAGCTTTCTAGCTTCTGGGCGCGATGCGCAACTGATGCGCGCGCTCGCGGATGCACGTTGTTTGGACGCAAAGGCTGTTGCGCGCGCGAGTGCAGGGGCGCGTGCGCTATTGCTGGATTGGTGTGAAGCGGGGTGGATCTGTGTCGAACCCTGAAGCGCCCCAACGTGGGTTGGCGGGCGCATTCTCCGGTCCAACGGAATTTGCACAGACGATACGCGATGCGTTGGAGCGTGCCGCCAACGAAGGGTGGCCTTTGATGGTGTGGAGCGATCCAGATTTTGAAGATTGGCCACTGGGAGAGCGGCTCGTGGTCGAGTCGTTGCAGGCATGGGCCCGCAGCGGACGGCAACTCATACTCCTGGCCCATCGGTACGACGCCATGGTCCGATACAAACCACGCTTCGTGAGCTGGCGCAAGACTTGGGACCATATTATTGAGTGTCGCGTCTGCAAGAACCTTGATGCCGGGGAAGTGCCCAGCGCTCTATGGAGCCCACATTGGGCTCTGCGGCGCTTAGACATTGAGCGCATCAAAGGCCTTGCTGGTTTGGACCCAGCGTCACGGGTGATGCTGAAGGAGTTATTGGATGAATGTCGTCGGCAAAGTTCACCCGGGTTTCCGGCATCCATTTTGGGCTTATGACGGTTACATAGAGGGTTTTCCCGTGTTTTTGATTTTCAATACTGTATAATCGGGGGTTAGGCAAAAAGAGATCGAATGCTTTTTGTCTGAGTCCAGGCGGCCTGCTGCTTTGACAATTTCCAAAAATTGTTTCGTTAACTCACTCTAGTTTTTAAAAATGAACAAATCACTCGTCTTGGCAGCTGTTATTGCTGCCGCTGCCTTGGCCGCTTGCGGTAAGAAAGAAGAAGCTCCTGCTCCTGTAGCTGCTCCAGCTCCAGCCGCTGCTCCAGCTCCAGTAGCTGCTCCAGCTGCATCCGCTCCTGCAGCGGACGCTTCTGCTCCTGTTGCTGCTGCTTCTGCCGCCGCTCCAGCTGCTGCTGCTTCCGAGCCAGCCAAGAAGTAATTCTTGACCGCAAAAAAATAGCCACCGCAAGGTGGCTTTTTTTTGTCCTTCAGTTCCAACCACAAGGTCTCCAAGCCTTGTGGGGAACCATATGCATGCGGCCTTATTTGATATCGTCGCCTATGACTTTCACGATCCGTTGAGCGATACCAGAGGTTTCTGCCGCACCCTTCGAGTCCAAGACTGATACGTTCGTTACGTTGCCTGCACCACGCACGACAATTTGGAATTTGGCGACGTCTGTCTTGTCCGCGGTCCGGAATAGTTTCTCGAAAAAGCCCGGTTCTGTTTTGTCGGCATTGAGTGGAACGTAGCGCACAAAATAGATGCCTTGTTTGCGATCCCGGTCTTCTACAGTAAAGCCTGTTCGATCCAAAGCCAGGCCCACACGGCGCCAAGCGCTTTCAAATCCTTCTTCAATACGCAAAACGGGCTGACCATTTTCGGTTGCAATTTCGGCAGTCTTCTTGACTGGTGTCGCCGTGGTGGCAACCAGCGTCTTGGCTTGTGGTTCGCTTGCGCCCAGTCGGACCATCAAGCGGCGCATAAATTCCACTTCAAGCTCTGGGTCTGCTGCGCGTGGCTGCCACATTGTGCTTCCGGAGGCCTCGCTCACCGAGGTTGTTAGCGTTTCGACCATGCCGCGATGGGTAATGAAAATCTCGGTTTCCCCATTGGCATTGCGCTCGATACGCGTGCGGAACTTGTCCCGTTCAGGCGTGGAATAGACAGAGTCAAACAGCTTTCCGAGCGAGGCGCGAATGAAGTCCTGTGGAATCTTGGCGCGATTTTCTGCCCAATCGGTTTCCATGATGCCCAAGGCATTTTCATCCACGGTCAACACAAACCCGTTTTCTTGCCAAAAATCTTTTATCGGTCCCCACAGCTTGTCGGCAGGACGCTTCACCACGAGCCACCGCTGATTGCCCATACGTTCAATGCGCGCGTCCCCTAAATCAGCGACAGCGATACTGGGCGTCGAAGAGCTTGTGTTTTTGCCCGAAAGAAAACTAGACGCAGACACGGCACCGCCAACCACTGAGTAATGTGTGTCTTTCGATAATTGTGTGAGATCAGGTGGAACCTCTAGTGACGGTGCCTTTACATTGCTGGCACTGCGGTAGTCGACCTTTTCGCCCTCCACGACTGAGCAGGCTGTCAGTGATATCGCTACGCTTACCAGCGTCAATTTGAATAAAGGGTTCACAGAAATCCTCGAAATGGAAAAAGGGACTCAGAGCAAGCCGGTAGCGCGCATGGCGCGTTCAAGCGTGGGTCTATTGTCTTCGGTCAAAAGGGTCAAAGGCAGCCGCATTGCATCTTTACACAAGCCCATCCGTGCAGCGGCCCATTTGACGGGAATCGGGTTGGATTCTACGAAAAGTGCCTTGTGCAACGGTAACAGCTGGAATTGAATTTCCATGGCACGTTTCACATTGCCTGCGATTGCTGCCACGCACAGCTCATGCATAAGACGCGGTGCGACGTTGGCGGTTACACTGACGTTTCCATGCCCACCACATAACATGAGTGCGACGGCAGTGGGGTCGTCTCCAGAGTAAATGGCGAATCCTTTTGGCGCTTCGCGAATCAGCCACTGGGCCCGCTCGATATTGCCAGTGGCTTCCTTGATGCCGACAATACCGGGAACTTGGGTCAGTCGGATGACCGTGTCATGGGCCATATCGGCAACGGATCGACCGGGAACGTTGTACAAGACTACTGGCAAATCTACAGCCTCTGCGATGGCCTTGAAGTGCTGGTATTGACCTTCTTGGGTGGGCTTGTTGTAGTACGGGACGACTTGAAGCTGGCAATCTGCCCCGACTTTTTTTGCAAACCGAGCCAGTTCTATCGCCTCCGCAGTAGAGTTTGCACCACAACCAGCCATGATAGGCACGCGCCCCGCTGATTGCTCTACAGACACGCGGATGATTTCACAATGCTCTTCGACGTTGACAGTTGGCGACTCACCAGTGGTGCCCACTACGCCAATGCAGTCCGTTCCTTCGGCGATATGCCAATCAATGAGCTTGCGCAACGCTGGGTAGTCCACGGAGCCATCGTCGTGCATGGGCGTGATGAGCGCAACAATACTGCCTTGGATTGGGCCTTGAGGTGTGTTCATGTCAATCAATATTTCGGTAATCGGCTATTTTAGCGAGTTGAAGTCAGCGCGAATTGTCGGTGAAGCTTGCTTACTGAGTAGGCGTATTGGACGTCAGCCCGAGACGCCGCAATAGCGGCAAAGTCGCGTGATCATCCAGGGGGCGAACCGCAGCGATTCGTTGGACAAAGCGAGGCGACTCGTCAATGTATCCGTGTTCATAGCCAACAACGTGAAATTCCGCGCATGCTTGCAATAGTTCGGTTGGTCTCAAAAGGAAATCCGGGCGCGTAGGTCGCCCAAAGGTTTCGTTTCCGTGCGCAAACGTCTCGTATAGCAGGACTCCGCCCGGCGCTACGCTCCTGACAAGTGTTTCCAGTAGAGGCCGCCACAGGTAGTTGGTGACGACAACAGCACCAAAGGTGCGAAGCACCCCATTGGATTGCAAAGGCCAAGGGCTGTTCTCTATGTCGGCACACAGCAATTCTGCACAGGGTACGTGGAGCCGGGCCTGACTGATGTCTCTATCAACCCCTGTCACCCTGTGATCCCGTTCTGCGAACCACGCCAGATGACGGCCATTGCCGCACGCCACGTCGAGAACGTTTGCTTCGCGCTCCAGCAAGTGTGTCCAGCGAACAATCCAGTCAGACGGGGTCAAAAGCAAGCCCACACTTGGTTTGCCATTTGCACCATGAAGTCGGGTCGTGTGTACAACAGAAAAACTGCTGCCAATAGGGCAATGGCCACAATTCCAGCAATGACGCGATGGCGTAGGGTCATGGTGCTGTGGCTTCTCGAAACGCTGTGCGATTAATAGCAGCCTCCTTGACGGGCAAATTGATCAAAGCTGCAGCAACACCCAATGCAATGGCGATATACCAGACGATGTCATAGCTCCCTGTCTTGTCATACAAAAAGCCGCCCAACCACACGCCCATAAAGGAACCAATTTGATGACTAAAAAATACAAATCCACCCAGCATGGACAGATGCGCGACGCCAAAAATCTGTGCCACTGTCGCGTTGGTTGGGGGCACCGTTGAAAGCCACAGCAGCCCCATCACCGCCGAGAACGCATATACGCTGGCAGGCGTGAGCGGTGCCAGCAAAAATAAACTGATGGCGATGGCGCGAGCGAAGTAAATGAAGGCCAGGATGTTCTTCTTGGCCATTTTTTGACCCAGAACGCCAGCAGCATAGGTTCCAAATACATTGAACAAGCCGATGAGTGCCAGGGCATAGCTGGCCACCTGCGGAGACAGGCCTTTGTCCTTGAGGTAGCTTGGCATATGGACGCCAATGAAAACGACCTGAAAGCCACACACAAAATAGCCTGCCATCAGCAACTGAAAGCTGGGGTATCGAAAAGCTTCACGCAGGGCCTGTCCAATGCTTTGTTCCCGCACGGGCGCGCCACCACCCGTGAAGGCACCTTCGCGGAGCCCCCAAGCCAATGGAATCATCAGCATTGACGCCAGCCCCAGCAACATCAGTGCCTGTTGCCAACCAAAATGCGTGATAAGAAATCCCTCAGTCGGCACCATCAGAAACTGCCCAAAAGAGCCGGCTGCTGCCGCCACGCCCATGGCCCAAGAGCGCTTGTCAGCCGAGACATTGCGGCCGATAACCCCATAAATCACAGCATAAGTGGTGCCCGCTTGGGCGATGCCAATCAAGACGCCAGCGCTGAGTGAAAACAGCAGTGGCGTGCTGGCGTGGGCCATACCTGCCAAACCCAATCCATACAGCAAGGCCCCAATGATGATGACCTTAAACGCACCAAAGCGGTCCGCTGCCATCCCGGCAAAAATCCCGGTAATACCCCACACCAGGTTTTGAATGGCTAAGCCAAACGCAAAAGTCTCGCGTGTCCAGCCTTGGTCCTGTGTCATGGGCTGCAACCACAAACCAAAACCGTGGCGTATGCCCATAGAAAGGGTCACGATCGTGGCGCCGCAAGCCAGAACTTGGAGCATCGATAGGGGTTTGGAACTTGGCAGCATCGGCGGATTGTCGCCAATTTGGGCCTTCTGTGCTCTAGCGCACAGTGCTGCAATGCACCAATGGCTGTATATAACAACAGCTCAGTGCCGTGGATTGATTACAATGCCCGGCTATGTCAGCTAAACCCACCTCCGTTACGCCCGAATATTCCGAAGGCTCCATCCGCGTTCTCAAGGGCTTGGAGCCCGTCAAGCAGCGGCCTGGGATGTACACCCGAACCGACAATCCGCTGCACGTCATCCAGGAGGTTCTCGACAACGCGGCCGACGAAGCGCTGGGCGGCTATGGAAAGAAAATCAAGGTTACCGTCCACACAGACGGTTCCGTAGCCATTGAAGATGATGGGCGAGGCATTCCTTTCGGCATGCACCCTGAGGAGAAGGCCCCTGTGATTGAGTTGGTGTTCACCCGTTTGCATGCGGGCGGAAAGTTCGACAAGGGTAAGGGTGGAGCCTACAGTTTTTCAGGTGGGTTGCATGGTGTCGGCGTTTCCGTGACCAATGCCCTGGCCAAGCGACTAGAGGCTACGTCGTACCGTGAAGGGCAAGTCGCGGTATTGGTGTTCGAAAATGGCGACGTGACCCAGGCTTTGCAAACGCGCAAAATTGCCGAAGGTGATCGAAAATCTGGGACCACGGTCCGTGTCTGGCCCGATGCCAAATACTTTGAGTCAGCGGCTTTGCCGATGGCCGAATTGACCCACTTGCTGCGTAGCAAAGCCGTGCTGATGCCAGGCGTCAGTGTTTCGCTGCTGATTGAAAAAACCAAAGAAACCCAAACATGGATTTACAAGGGCGGCTTACGTGATTATTTGACGCAAACCCTCAACGGCGACCCCGTCATTCCGCTGTTTGAAGGCGAAGGTTTTGCTGACAATCAGAGCGACAACTTTGCCGAAGGCGAGGGTGCTGCATGGGCCGTGGCCTTTACTGAAGATGGTCAGCCCGTGCGGGAAAGTTACGTCAATCTGATTCCCACCAGCGCGGGAGGTACCCATGAGAGTGGCCTGCGCGATGGGCTCTTTACAGCGGTCAAAGGTTTTATTGAATTGCATTCGCTCTTGCCCAAAGGCGTGAAGCTGATGCCCGAAGACGTGTTTGCACGTGCAAGCTACGTTTTGTCGACAAAAGTGCTGGATCCTCAGTTTCAAGGCCAGATCAAGGAACGGCTCAATTCACGTGATGCGGTGCGTCTTGTCTCGAGCTTTGTACGCCCGGCGCTGGAACTGTGGCTGAACCAGCATGTCGAGTACGGTAAGAAGTTGGCAGAATTGGCGATCAAGGCTGCGCAGAGTCGTCAGAAGGCTGGGCAAAAAGTTGAAAAGCGTAAAAGCTCAGGTGTCGCTGTTCTGCCCGGCAAGCTGACCGACTGCGAGAGTAGGGATACGGCGTACAACGAGGTGTTTTTGGTCGAGGGTGACTCGGCAGGCGGCAGCGCCAAAATGGGTCGTGACAAAGAGAATCAGGCTATCTTGCCGTTGCGCGGCAAGGTTCTCAATACGTGGGAGGTCGACCGTGATCGATTGTTCGCCAACACCGAAATCCACGATATTTCGGTCGCCATTGGTGTCGATCCGCATGGCCCCAACGACATGCCGGACCTGTCTGGCTTGCGCTATGGCAAAGTGTGCATTCTGAGTGACGCGGACGTCGATGGCTCTCACATTCAGGTGCTGCTCCTCACGTTGTTCTTTCGCCATTTCCCCAAGCTGATCGAGACCGGCCACGTGTTCGTAGCGCGTCCACCGCTTTTTCGCGTGGATGCGCCCGCACGCGGCAAAAAGCCAGCCAGCAAAGCCTATGCGCTGGACGAAGGTGAGCTCACCGCCATTCTGGACAAACTGCGCAAAGAAGGGGTGCGCGAATCCGCATGGAGCATCAGCCGTTTCAAGGGGTTGGGTGAAATGAATGCTGAACAGCTTTGGGACACGACCTTGAATCCTGATACGCGCCGCCTGTTGCCGGTGACGCTAGGTGCCATTGACTTCGGTGCGACAGAGACCTTGATCGCCAAACTCATGGGCAAGGGCGAAGCTGCTGCACGGCGGGAACTGATGGAATTGCATGGCGACTCTGTTGAGGTAGATGTCTGATGGAGAGTCGCGTGAAAACTTTATTGGCCTGCCTTGTTGTGCTGGCCAGCCATACGGCCCATGCCGATATGTGGATATATACGGATCCACAGGGTGTGAAACATTTTGCTTCCAGTCAGCTGGACAAGCGCTACGCGCTGATTTTTCGCGCCATGCCGGCTCCCAGTGTTGATTCATCAGAGGTGGTTGCGGGCCGCGCTCCAGCAGAAACACGTGCAACCGATTTTTCGGCCAAGAGCTTGGTTGCCATGGAAATTTCACCAGGCTTCATGGCTGTTAAGGAGCATTTGCGGACCGCTGCTGATTCCAATAAGCTGGACGTAGCACTTTTGCAATCCGTTATACATACAGAATCCCGTTTTAACCCCGGTGCTGTATCGCCCAAAGGTGCCATTGGCCTCATGCAAGTGATGCCTGCTACTGCGCAGCGTTATGGCCTAGCCAATGACCGCAGTGGTACCGTGGTTGACAAGTTGCGGGACCCCAAGACCAATATCCAAACTGGTGCACGCTATCTGCGCGATTTGATGAATATGTTTTCGAACAAAAGTCACAAATCCCTTCAGCAAGTT
>CAYXWW010000015.1:14930-41330 GCA_964468905.1 uncultured Rhodoferax sp.
GTTGGCTGTTGCCGCCTACAACGCGGGTGAAGGTGCTGTGCAAAAGGCCGGCAACAAGATTCCCAATTTCAAAGAAACACAGGACTACGTACGCTCCGTCATGCAGCTTTACAAACGGCTTAATCCACAGGCTCGCGCCGTGCCTGCCGAGATTTCCGGTGGTCGCGTGAAGGGACAGTTCCACGGTGCAAATGCAAACGTTAATTTGCAGTGGGACGAGGTCAGCAGACAAGCCAAGAATGATTCACACACCGCAAAAACTTGGCGTGACCCCCTGCACGCCAACGATCTGGTGATTGGTTTGACCGAAACCACCAAGGCTGTGCAGCCCCTCACCGAATTGTCGAATTAATTAGTTTCCATGACCGACCAACCGATTCTTGAACTCGTGCCCGAACCGCCCCGTGATGGCGGTGACGATGACCTCAACCTGGCCACTTACGCGCAGCGAGCCTACCTCGAATATGCGCTGAGTGTGGTCAAAGGCCGCGCCTTGCCCGACGTGTGCGATGGCCAAAAGCCGGTGCAGCGGCGCATTTTGTATTCGATGTCCCGCATGGGCTTGGGTTTTGGTGGGCCCAATGGCAACACCGGCGCGCGCCCGGTCAAGAGCGCGCGGGTCGTGGGTGATGTATTGGGCCGCTTCCATCCGCACGGTGACCAGGCTGCATACGATGCACTGGTGCGTATGGCGCAGGATTTTTCGCAACGCTACCCGCTGATTGATGGACAAGGCAATTTTGGAAGCCGCGATGGCGATGGCGCTGCCGCCATGCGGTACACCGAAGCCCGCTTGGCCAAAATCACCAGCCTGCTGCTCGATGAGATCGATATGGGTACGGTCGATTTTCAGCCCAACTACGATGGGTCGACTGAAGAGCCCCGCCAATTGCCGGCACGCTTGCCGTTTTGCCTGCTCAATGGAGCCAGCGGCATTGCGGTTGGGCTAGCCACCGAGATTCCGTGCCACAACCTGCGCGAGATTGCCGACGCCTGTGTGGCACTGATCAAGACCCCAGCGCTATCCGATGATGCTCTGGCTGCCCTCGTCCCTGGCCCTGATTTTCCGGGCGGCGGACAAATCATCAGCAGCGCCACTGACATTGCCGATGCCTACCGCACCGGTCGTGGCTCTCTCAAGGTGCGGGCCCGTTGGAAGATTGAAGACCTGGCACGCGGTCAGTGGCAGCTCGTTGTCACTGAGCTGCCCCCTGGCGTCAGCAGCCAACGCGTGCTCGAAGAGATTGAAGAACTGACCAATCCCAAAGTTAAGGCCGGCAAAAAGGCCTTGTCGCAAGACCAGAACCAACTGAAGGCAAGTGTGTTGTCGGTCTTGGACGTGGTGCGTGATGAATCCAATAAGGACGCTGCCGTGCGTCTGGTATTCGAGCCCAAAACCAGCCGCATCGAACAGCAAGAATTGATCACCGCGCTGCTGGCCCACACCAGCCTGGAAACGTCTTCCCCCATCAATCTGACCATGATTGGTCTCGACGGGCGCCCCACGCAAAAGTCGTTACGCCAGATGCTGAGCGAGTGGATTGCGTTTCGGCAAACCACCATTGAAAGGCGCTCGCAGCACCGCTTGTCCAAGGTACTGGACCGCATCCATATTCTGGAGGGCCGTCAGACCGTTTTATTGAATATCGACGAGGTCATCGCCATCATCCGCCAGTCGGACGAACCCAAGGCGGCGCTGATCGAGCGCTTCAAGCTGTCAGATCGTCAGGCTGAGGACATTCTGGAGATCCGACTGCGCCAGTTAGCGCGGCTGGAAGCCATCAAAATTGAACAGGAACTGTCAGAGCTGCGCAGCGAGCAGGGCAAACTGGAAGAAATCCTAGGCAACCCTACAGCGCTACGCCGCCTGATGGTCAAAGAGATTGAAGCGGACGCCAAAACGTTTGCCGATCCACGGCGCACGCTGATCCAGACCGAGAAAAAGGCGGTGCTGGAGATCAAGGTGGTGGATGAACCTGTGACCGTGGTCATCAGTCAGAAGGGTTGGGTGCGCACCCGCACCGGGCATGGGCATGAAGCTACTTCGTTTGCCTTCAAAGCGGGCGATGGACTGTATGGCACGTTTGAATGCCGCAGTGTGGACACCCTGCTGGTGTTTGGTTCCAACGGCCGTGTCTACTCTGTGGCCGTGTCGTTGCTGCCTGGCGGGAGGGGCGACGGCCAGCCCGTTACCACCTTGTTGGAACTGGAAACTGGCACGCAGCTGTTGTACTACTTTGCGGGGCCCGCTAGTGCAACGTTATTGCTCAGCAGCAGCGCAGGGTATGGCTTCATGGCCACGGTGGAAAACATGGTGTCGCGCCAAAAGGCCGGCAAAGCGTTCTTGACCTGCAATGCAGGCGAGGCGCCTTGCTGTCCGTCACTGGTATCCGGTGCCCATGGCTCGGTCACCGTTTCGGGTACTGCGGCGACCATGGTGCCGGCGGCCACGCATGTCGCGTGCGCGTCCACGGGCGGACGCATCCTTACGTTTGAAATTGCGGAACTGAAATCCATGGCCAACGGTGGCCGTGGACTGATGCTGATTGACCTGGAAGCCAAAGATACATTGGCTGGCGCAGCTGCCTACACGCGCAGTGTGCGCATTGCAGGCATCGGCCGCGGCGGCAAAGAGCGAGAAGAGACGCTGGAAATTCGTAGCCTGAACAACGCCCGCGCAGCACGCGCACGCAAGGGTAAAGCGGCGGACTTGGGTTTCAAGCCGAATGCGGTTACGCGGATTGAATAGTTGGCATATTGGCCTGTAGCCCTCGTGAAACATGCGTGACTAGCTATTAAAATCATAGCATTTTGTTGCGAAGATCATCGTGCACAAATGAAAAAATTGTGCACGATGTGCGTCAAAGCTAGGCCTTACACTTGGGCTCGGGGCATCTGATGCCCCCACGCCATGCCTGGTTCACCCTCATTGCACTCTTGCCGGTGTTGTGTCTGATGCGCAAAAGCATTTTTCCAACGCCGCAATGCAGGCTTTTTGGAGCGGTGCCATGCCTGGTTACCAAGTTAAATTTGAGTCGCATCGACTGGGTGCTTCCCAATTTGAAATCCGTTCGTTGTTGGACCGCCAGCAATATGCTGATGCAGATGGTGCTGCTGAAGCAGCGGGCATTTCATCGGCGTCCTGGCCTTTGTTTGGCATGGTTTGGCCGTCTGCGCGCATGTTGGCCAACGCCATGCAGACGCAAGACATTACGGGCAAGCGCATTCTGGAGGTGGGCTGTGGGCTTGCGTTGGCCAGTTTGGTCATCCATCGGCGCTTAGGTGATATCACGGCCAGCGATTGCCACCCACTGACAGAAAATTTTCTGGCAGCCAACGTGCGCTTGAACCATCTGCCGGACCTGAAATACCAAACAGGACACTGGGGCCGCCAGAATCCTGCCTTGGGTCAGTTTGATCTCATCATTGCCAGCGATGTGCTGTACGAGCGTGACCAACCGGAGGTGCTTTCGCAGTTTATTGACCGGCATTGTGCACACTCCGTTCATGTCATTGTGCTGGACCCCGATCGGGGCAATGGCGGACACTTTTCGCAAAAAATGGTTGCGCTGGGTTTTGAATACAGTGCACAACGTGCCAGCAAATATCAATATACCGGTGAGGCTTACAAAGGTCATTTTCTAAACTTTCAACGGACTGGTCCTAGTCCTCAGGAATCTGCATGACACAACCACCCCAAGCACAACCGTTGCACCGTGATATCTTGAAACTGGGTTGGGTCAGCTTCCTGACCGACTTGAGCTCGGAGATGGTGTTTTCCGTGTTTGCGATCTTTTTCACCACCGTCGCGGGAGCGTCGGCTTCGCTGCTGGGCTTGATTGAGGGGTTGGCAGATTTTTCCGCCTCATCGCTCAACTATCTGGCCGGGTGGCTGTCGGACCGTGGTGGAAAGCGCAAGGCATTTGTGATTGCGGGTTACGGATTTTCAACGCTGGCCAAGACAATTTTGCTCGTTAGTACGTCGGTGCTGGGCCTGAGTTTGTTTCGCGTCATTGAGCGGCTCGGCAAAGGATTTAGGGGCCCACCGCGCGATGCCTGGCTGTCTGCTGTTGCGAATCCTGCATCGCGTGGGTATGCTTTTGGCGTGCACAAAGCAATGGACAAGGCTGGCGCAGTATTGGGCCCGCTGGTAGCTTACGGGCTGTTGTCATGGCTGGGCGAGACGCCGGATGGCTATCGCATGTTGTTTTGGGCCGCTTGTGTGCCAGCGGTGTTGGCGATCATCGTTCTTGCGTTTCTTCAGGATCAACCAGGCGAACCGCGCAAACGCGAATCTGTGCAAGACAACTGGAAACAGCTGAGCCCGGGTTTCAAGCGATTCCTTCTGCCAGCAGGCGTATTCGCTTTGGGCTATTTCAGTTTGGGGTTTCTGCTGCTCAAGGCGCAGAGTGCTGGCTTTAGTGCCAGTCACATCGTGTTGCTGTATGCCTTGTTCAATGCAACCTGCGTGATGGTGGCACCCTGGGCAGGCAAGCTCGGCGACGCGGTGGGGCGCCGGCATGTGGTGCTGTTGGGCTATGCACTCTACGGCGCAATCAACCTTGCTTTGGTGTTTGCACAAAGCCGTTGGGAAATCATTGTGGTGTTCGCCTTTTATGGCCTGTTTTATGCGGTGGAAGATTCGCAAAGCAAAGCGTTGATTGCCGACATTGAACATGACAGGCGGGCCACGGCAATCGGCGTCTATAACTTTGTGACGGGCATGTTGTATCTTCCAGCCTCACTCATCGCCGGAGCGCTTTGGGTCGTGGCACCGGCACTGGCGTTTGGTTTGGCCGCTTTGTTGTCCGTGGTAGCGATGGCCGTGTTTGTCTGGGCGAATCCTGCCAGCGTTATTCGGCAGTAACCCGAATTTGCACGAGGCGACGGTGCTCAGAAGATCCCCCGCTGCTGTAGCTTCCTGCACTCGCAGACCGACCGCTAGCGGCAATTGTTACCCATTGATTCATGGGCGCAGTCACTGTCGTGCTGTAGCGTTGGCGGGTGGTTTTTGGTAGGTCTGCACTGGTGCGTTCGTCCACTGCGGATGATTGCACTTCAATTTCCAATTTAACGGGATTTTTGCCGCCACTCCAGTGGGGTATTGCCTGAAAGCTCTGGCCAGCCTCCAGCCACGTGAGCGCCTGCGTTATGCCACCCGCATTGCTGCTGGCTGAGGCGCTGGCTGCGCTGAGCGAGGCACTTTGCGCCTCAAGTTTTTGAACCCATTGCATGGGTATGGATTGCTGGATCTGCAGTGTGGCCTTTTCACCGCTGCGCACGCGGACTTGTTGGGGCAAGAAATCAACGGGTCGATTTGCAGTGCCTACGGTGTATCCCCTGGCAGCAGGGCTGGTTTGGCGTTCTTCACCCTCCTTGACCTGGCGCAGCTCGATTGTCAGGTCGCGCAGGCTTTCACGTACCGTGACATGGTGGGGCTTTTCTGCCCATGCCACGCATGGGGCCAGACACCCCATTGCGGCCACTGTGAGTGTGGCGATCATGCATTTAACGAAAGAGGCTTTCATGGTGATTCCTCACAATCTGCAACAGCGGCATGTCGCAAAACAAGTCTATCGATAAAACGCTTCAACCTTGCCTTTTAACTTGATCAGCATAGGGTTGCCTTTGCGGTCCACGGTTTTGCCCGCAGGAACCTTGACCCAGCCTTCACTGATGCAGTACTCCGCAACGTCAGTACGCTCTTTGTCGTTGAAACGAATGCCAATGTCGTGTTCAAACACCGCAGCTACAAAGTGGGGGCTGCGAGCGTCGGTCGACAAATGGTCGGGAAGGTCAGGGCGTTGTATGGTGTCAGTCATGAAAGGTGTTTCTTTATGCAAAAAATGCTGGGTCAGGCATCCATTCTCCCGCATCCGGCTGGCCACGCTTTGGCATACGCCGAAAGAATGGTCTCCATGCGTGCGTCGTCCTCGGCCGGAAGCCTGCGACGGCCTGCATCTGCATCAAACCAATCCAACGTTCGGCGCACACCATCTCGAAACGCAATGCGTGGTTGAAAGCCAGGTACCGCGCGACGGAGTTTGCTGTTGTCAAAGATGGCAGTGTGCGATTTATCCCCCAGCAAAGTTCCTTCCCATTCGGGGTTCCACGCCATCAGCAAATCAGAGGCAATATGCACGAGTTGCGGTGCAGGAACGCCAGCGGCAGCCGCCGTTTGCATGTAGATTTCGTTCCAAGTAAGGGATTCGTCTGACGTAATCTGGAAGTCTTCGCCCCTTGCAGCCGGATTGCCAAGCAAACCCAACAGGCCTTGCGCAAAGTCGTCTGAGTGCGTGACTGTCCAGACACTGGTTCCATCGCCAGGGACGATCACTGGCTTGCCGCGGCGCATGCGGTCAACCGCCGTGAAATTTTGCCAACCACCTATGGGCAGCAAAATGACGGTTTCGTAGGTGTGTGACGGCCGGATGATCGTGTAACACAAGCGCGACGGGTCCGTTGCGCGCAGCACTTGCTCACACGCAATTTTGTTGCGTGAATACTGCCAGCGCGGGTTCTCCAGCGGGGTGCGCTCGGTAGTGGGGCTAAAAGTGCGCGGCTTGGCGTAGGCGGATGCCGAGCTGAGAAGGACATATTGACCACATCGCCCGGTGAACAAGCGCTTGTCCCGCTCAATGTGTGCGGGTTCAAAGGCAATGAATTGCACCACGGCGTCGAAAAAGTGCCCAGCCAGTGCCTTCGCCGCTGCTGGTTCGTCGTTGATATCGCACGCTAAGTCATGCGCGCCCACGATTCCAGGACGGCCAGGCCGGTGCAGCAACCACAGTTCATGGCCTTGCAGAAGTGCCAGTTTGCTGCACGCGCTACTGATGTTGCCGGTGCCGCCAATAAAGAGAATTTTCATAGTTAATGCAGCACAAGGAATGGTCGGGGATGACTCTGCCACACACAATCAGATGTCAAACTCCTGTTGTTCGACTAAAATAATTGGAGATTAAAAATCTACTTTTTCCTGTTTTGCTGAGAGAAAACAGGAAATATGGACAAGTGACTCAAAGATTTATCCTTAAATTCCTGTCATTTGACTACAAATTGGTGCGTGCGGCAGTCACATTGAAGGAAGATTGAGATGAGTCAAGGTTACCCGAGGTTGTTGGGCGATATCGGCGGGACCAATGCCCGTTGGGCATGGCAGGAGTCAGCCGGCGCTGAGTTGGAAGATATTTCGGTTCAACCCTGCGAGCCAAGTGGTTCCTTGGACACTTCGGCGAACAAATATCTCGCCGCCCATGGGCGCAAAGCGCCGGTCTGGGCCAGCATCGGCATTGCTGCGGCAATTACCAGTGATGAAGTGAAGATGACCAATAGTACTTGGCGCTTTTCTATCTCCGCATTTCAAAAGGCTATGGCGCTAGAGCGTTGCCTCGTCATCAACGACTTCACGGCGTTGGCCATGAGTTTGCCAGCGCTTAAGCCGTCAGAGCTGATCGCAGTGGGAGGCGGAAAGGCGGTGGCGGGCGCGACGATCGCTTTGCTGGGTGCGGGGACGGGCTTGGGTGTGTCAGGTCTGGTGCCGGACGTTACCGGACGGTACAACGCCCTGAGCGGCGAGGGCGGGCACGTCACACTATCGGCTTGCAATGACATCGAATCGGATTTGATAGCCGTGCTACGTAAGAAATTTGACCATGTGAGTGCCGAGCGGGTGCTCTCAGGCGCCGGGCTGGTTAACCTATACCAGGCGGTCTGTGCGATGGAAGGTGTTGTTGCACGTGACCTGGAGCCGTCAGACGTGACGGATGCAGCCATTGCAGCGACCGACGCGCAATGCGTTCAAGCGGTGCACTACTTCACGCGATTTTTAGGTGGCGCGGCCGGAAATCTTGCTCTAACGCTGGGTTCGCTTGGTGGCGTCTATATCGGCGGCGGTGTGGTGCCGCGTTTGGGGGCAGCGTTTGATCATGCAGTCTTTAGGGAGTGCTTTGAGAGCAAAGGGCGTTACCGCGCGTTGTTGGCGACATTGCCTGTGTGGGTGATAACTGCATCTACGCCGGCATTGGTTGGGGCTACGCGCGCACTTGACACCATGCCTTGAGCCTCCGATTCCTGTGGTGGCTGGTTGTTGTGCTTGCCTTGTACTTGGCAAAGTGAGGTTGTTGTGTCTGAACTGCGTTTTGCAAATCCGCGATTGATCGTTGATATTGGCGGGACCTTTGCGCGGTTTGCGCTGGAGGTCGCGCCACATGTTTTTGAACAGGGCGAGTCGCTCGTTTGTCACGAGTTTGCAGACTTTCATGCGGCTGTGTCAGCCTACCTTTCTGGTTTAAAAGGCGTCGGCAAAGGCACCATTCGGCATGCCGCATTGGCCATTGCCAACCCGGTTGCAGAAGACTACGTGCGCATGACCAATTGCCATTGGGAATTTTCCATTGAGCAAATGCGCCAGCGCCTCAACCTTGACAACTTGGTTGTGGTCAATGACTTTACTGCACTGGCCATGGCGTTGCCCAGTCTTACGCCGCGTCAGCGACGCCAGTTTGGTGGCGGTACGGCGGTGCCGCGCAGCGTCGTTGGCCTGATCGGCGCAGGCACTGGCCTTGGAGTTTCAGGGTTGATCCCGGCCGACGATGGTTGGATTGCGCTCGGAACCGAGGGCGGGCATGCGAGCTTTTCGCCCCAGGATGCACGCGAAATCGCCATTCTCCAATACGCGTGGCGCTTCCACGATCACGTGTCGTTCGAGCGACTGCTGTCGGGGCCAGGAATTGAACTCATTTTCCGGGCTTTGGCAGACCATGCAGGCTTGCCCGTACGCACACTCGATGCACCAGAAATCACGCGCCTTGCGCTCGAAGGCGGAGACCCCTTGTGCAAGGAAGCCATAGACGCCTTTTGCGCAATTTTGGGGACAGCCGCGTCGAATCTTGCCGTGAGCCAAGGTGCCTTTGGGGGCATTTACATTGGTGGCGGCATCGTTCCACGTTTGGGGCTGTATTTTGACCAAAGCCCATTTCGCGCGCGATTTGAGAGCAAAGGTCGCTTTAGCGAATATTTGAAAGGCATTCCAACCTTCGTCATTACCGCAACGAATGCAAAGTTGATGGGCACTGCGGTCATTTTGTCGTCTCAGTTGCGCGAGCTCGACGGAGACAATGGGTCTGCTATCTTGGCGCATATTCGCCGCGCAGTGGCCAGTTTGTCGCCCGCTGAGCAACGTGTTGCGCAGCATGTGCTGGCGCAACCCCGATCCGTCCTCAATGACCCCATCGCCACCATTGCGCGATCGGCTGACGTTAGCCAGCCCACGGTCGTTCGCTTTTGTCGGTCGCTGGGCTGTGAAGGTCTTTCGGACTTCAAATTGCGCTTGGCTTCGGGGCTGACTGGTACCATGCCAATTACCCATACCAAGGTGACCAACAAGGACTCAATGTTGGAACTCGGAGCCAAAGTTTTGGGCAATACAGCGTCGGCCATCTTGCAGGCGCGTGACCATTTGAACCGCGATAGCATGGAGCGCGCCATGCGCATGATTGCAGAAGCGCGTAAGGTCGAAATTTATGCTGTAGGGCACTTTGGTGCGGTGGCCAGTGATGCACAGTTCAAGTTTTTGCGGGTTGGCATTTCAGCCGTCGCATATTCGGACCCCCGTCTTCAAACCATGTCAGCCAATCTTTTGCGACCAGACGATGTGGTGTTGGTTATTAGCAGTAGCGGCCGTATTGCCGAGCTGTTGGCGGTGACCGAAATGGCACAGGAGCATGGTGCCAAGGTGATTGCGATTACCGAGAGTCAGTCTCCGTTGGCACGCAAGGCCGACCTGGCGCTTATCGTGGATCACGTGGAGGACATTGCCACCCAGGTTCCCATGATTGGTCGTATCCTGCATCTGCTCATGGTCGATATTTTGGTGGTGGGGGTTACCTTGCACCGCGGCAACAGCATGCCCGAACTGAGCAGCAATGCGACCTTGGGACTTGATGAGGTCGCGCCGGGTCACGTCAACCCCGTCGCGCGTCGCACAGCCCCGGGCGTGAGTGCCGCGGGCTTGCTGGCCCATTTGACGCCTCAGGCCCGCTAGGGGCGGGGCAATGCCCCGTATATAGTCAGGTTGTGCGTGTATCTTCCAACCCTCACGGCAAGACTATGAATGAAATTCGCCTCAATCCGTTAGACGCAGCCTGGATCGTCACCGAATCCCGGGCTACACCCAATCACGTTGGTGGTCTGCTTCAGTTCAAATTGCCAGACGATGCGCCGCAGAATTTCATGCGCACAATGATGGCCGAGTTTCGCAGTCATCGAAAATTTGTGTCACCGTGGAATTTGCGTCTCAAGCCTTCTTTCAGTTTGAATCCAATTCGTGCCTGGGTGGAAGACAAAAACATTGACCTCGAATACCACGTGCGTCACGCCGCATTGCCCTGGCCTGGTGGCGAGCGCGAGCTGGGTGAGCTTGTCGGGCGCTTGCAAAGCTCTCCGTTGGACTTGTCACGGCCGCCGTGGGAGTGCACCATCATCGAAGGCTTGGAAGGTGACCGGTTTGCACTGTTCATCAAGATGCACCATTCTCTGATTGATGGTGTGAGCGGCGTCAAGCTATTGCAGAACGGTATGTCAGATGATCGCGCGCACAGCCTGCATTTGCCACCCTTTTGGGCATCGGGAAAGCTTGCGCGCGACGCCGCGCGCGTGCCGCATGAAGCGCTCCTGCCCACGGTGACGCATGCAATTGCGGGCGCTCTGCACGAGCTGCGGGTTCAGGCGGCAACGGTCCCGCAACTGGTAACGGCGTTTGGCAAAATGCTCAAACAAGCGATGGCACCACGAGGCGACATGGCATTGCCGTTTACCGCGCCACCTTCCATTCTCAATGGCCGTGTACGGGAGAAACGGCGGTTTGCCACGCAGCAGTTTGGGCTGGATCGTTTGAAAGCCCTTGCGACTGCCGCAGACTGCACCATCAATGACATTGTTTTAGCCACGTGTGGCGGCGCTTTGCGGCGCTTTCTCGATGACCGCAACAGCTTGCCAGAGACTTCTTTGACCGTAGGCATACCCGTGTCAGTGCGCCCCAAGGAAGATGACGGCAATGGCAACGCCATCACGTTTATTGTTTCGACTTTGGGCACCGATATTGTGGATGCGCGCGAGCGCTTGCATGCCATTCGACAGTCTGTCATTCAAGCCAAAGAACAAGTGCAGAGCTTGCCTCGCCAAGCCATGATGCAATACACCGTTTTGCTGATGGCACCGACTATTCTGACGCTGTTGACGGGTTTGGGCGGGCGAGTCCGCCCGATGTTCAACATCACGATTTCCAACGTGCCGGGCCCGGCCAAATCACTGTATTTTCGTGGTGCGGAAATGGTAGCCACGTATCCCGCTTCGATCGTGACCCACGGACAGGCACTGAACATTACTTGCCAGAGTTACGCCGGATTCATGAACTTTGGATTCACGGGTTGCCATGCGTCACTGCCGAGCATGCAGCGGCTGGCAGTTTATACAGCCGATGCATTGGCCGAATTGGAGTGCGCATACATGCCTCCGCCAGCAGCGCTAGCCAAGCCAAAGGTGCGCAAGTCCACCAAGGCACACAAGCCTTTGGCCAAAACTGCCGCACCTAAATCACGTCAAAAGGCTGCAGCCACCCCATGAGAATTTTCGGAATAGCCGGGCACTCCGGTATGGGAAAGACCACGCTGCTTGAGCGTTTGATACCCGCTATTGCGGCGCGTGGTTTGGTCGTGTCCTTGATCAAGCACAGCCACAAGAATATTGATATCGACCGACCTGGCAAAGACTCTTATCGGTTGCGGGAGTCTGGATGCAAAGAAGTCATCCTGATGGGGAACGATCGATGGGCATTGATGCATGAAATGCGCGGTGCGCCAGAGCCCACACTGGACTATCTGTTGGATCGTTTGCAGCATTGTGATGTGGTGCTGATTGAAGGATTCAAGCAAGGCGACTTTCCCAAGTTGGAAGTCTGGCGTAGCTCAGAAGCCAAGGCTACGTTGTGGCCCGCATGGCCTGGCATCCTGGCAATTGCAAGTGATAGTCCCAGCGCGGAGCCTACGGGCAGTGGTGCATTTTCTCACGTTGCCTCTCTTGATTTGTCAAACGTCGAGGCAATTGCGGACTTTGTGCTTGCCCATGCGCAGCTGCGCTGACGCGATGTAGCGAACCTGCGCACTTGCCGCGCGAGCTTGATTGGCTTGCATGTGTCAAAGCGTCAACATAGTATCGACACAAAACAGTCACATAATTCGAATATCATAAAAATATGGAATCAAATGACGTTGTCAAAGCCCTTGCGGCTCTTGCCCAGTCCTCTCGCTTGGAGATTTTCCGGGCGCTGGTGGTGACTGGCGCTGCGGGCCTGACGCCCGGTGCTTTGGCGACCAGCCTGGGGGTGGCTCCCGCCACCCTTTCGTTTCATTTGAAAGAGCTTGTTCATGCCGACTTGGTAACCCAGGAGCGGCTGGGGCGCAATTTGATTTACCGCGCGCGGTACGAGCACATGAATGCCGTGCTTGCCTATCTCACCCAAAACTGTTGCCAAGGTCAGGAATGCCTGGCTGAAGCGACCAACACTTGCAATTGTTAAAACACTATGAATGCAACTCTCTCACCACTCCATGTTTTGTTTCTCTGCACGCACAATTCGGCGCGCAGTATTCTGGCCGAGGCGCTGTTGAACGCAGTTGGCAAAGGCCGCTTCATTGCGTATTCTGCTGGTAGCAGCCCACGAGCCAACCAGCAGCCGAATCCCTTGGGTCTTCAGGTTTTGCAAAGCGTGGGCCTGTCCATCGATGGCCTGCACAGCAAAAGCTGGGACGTGTTTGCTGCGCCTGGCGCGCCCACTATGGACCTGATCATTACCGTGTGTGACAACGCCGCCGGCGAAGTGTGCCCGATCTGGCCCGGCCATCCGTCCACTGCACACTGGAGCTACCCGGACCCGTCGGAAGGCAATGGAACAGACGCCGAGAAATTGGAGGCCTTCCGCAAGACCCTGCACGCTATCAAGCGCCGCCTTGAGCTTTTTTGCAGCTTACCTGATGAAAAACTGCGGCCTGCCGTGTTGCAGGCCAGCGCCCGGGAGTTGTCCCATGTCTAAAGCCATGCCTATGCGGCAAGCGGTGGCCTCAGAGTTCATGGGTACTGCCCTCTTGTTGGCCACCGTAGTGGGGTCTGGCATCATGGGTGAAAGTCTCGCGGGTGGCAACGTGGCAATAGCGCTACTGGCCAATACGCTGGCTACAGGCGCTGCACTCATTGCACTCATTGCTACATTTGGACCACGTTCGGGCGCCCACTTCAATCCACTGGTGACCTGTACTGAACTCGCCATGCATCGCATGGAGTGGAAGCAGGCCTTCTGGTTTTTAGTTGCCCAAGTGCTCGGTGCCGTAGCAGGCGTCTTGGCAGCACATTACATGTTTGAGCTGCCGCTGTGGATGACGTCCGCCCATGTGCGTACCGGCCCTCACCAGTGGTGGAGTGAAGTTGTTGCATCCTTTGGTTTGTTGACGGTCATCTTGAACGTGGCCAAGACCCGCCCAGACTTTGTGCCCGCAGCGGTTGGTTCATACATCACGGCGGCCTATTGGTTCACGGCTTCCACCTCGTTTGCCAATCCTGCTGTCACATTGGCGCGATCCTTTACGGATACGTTCTCGGGCATTCGGCCCACTGACGTGTTGGGGTTTGTGGTGGCGCAGATTGCAGGGGCAGCGATTGCTTTGGTGATGTTCAAATGGATGGAATCGGGCGACCAACAAGAATCTGTGCAATAACTAAAACAAACACCTATGTCCGAAATCACGATCTATCACAACCCCGCATGCGGAACCTCTCGCAACACTTTGGCACTGATCCGCAACTCTGGCGAGCAGCCCCATGTCATCGAATATTTGAAGACACCCTTGAACAAGGCGCAACTGGCAGCGCTGGTGTCCCAGTTGGGCATTTCCGTCCGCGACGTGTTGCGGGAAAAAGGCACGCCCTATGAAGAACTGCAATTGGACAACCCCAAGTGGAGCGAAGACGAACTGCTCGGCTTCATAGAGCAGCATCCCATATTGCTGAACCGCCCCGTGGTCGTTACCCCTTTGGGGGCAAAGTTGTGCAGGCCCAGTGAGTTGGTATTGGATATTTTGCCGAATAGCCAACAAGGTGCTTTTAACAAGGAAGATGGCGAGGCCGTGATCGACGCACAGGGCAAACGTGTCTGAATTTCTCACACCGTTGCCATCAGAAAACATAGCACGTGAATGTTTTCAAATTCCGATCCATGAGAGCCTGCGTACGCACACACCGGCAACCCACGCGCCCCGCATTTTGATGCTGTATGGCTCGCTGCGCGAGCGTTCGTACAGCAAGCTTCTGACATTGGAAGCAGCCCGCTTGTTAGAGGCCATGGGCGCTGAGGTTCAGATTTTTGATCCCTTGGGATTGCCGCAGCCAGATGCAGCGCCCGACTCACATCCCAAGGTCAAAGCGCTCCGCGAACTTGCAACGTGGTCCGAAGGTATGGTCTGGTGCTCACCTGAACGCCATGGCGCAATGACAGGCATTCTGAAGAGCCAAATAGACTGGATTCCACTGTCCGTTGGGGCTATTCGCCCCACGCAGGGTAAGACGTTGGCGGTGATGGAGGTCTGTGGGGGCTCACAGTCGTTCAATGCGGTTAATCAGATGCGCATTCTGGGCCGTTGGATGCGCATGCTGACCATACCCAATCAAAGCTCGGTCGCCAAAGCGTTCCTGGAGTTTGACGAAGCGGGCCGTATGAAACCTTCTGCGTATTACGACCGCGTTGTCGACGTCATGGAGGAGTTGGTGAAGTTCACACTCCTCACCCGCGACATTGGGTCGTATTTGCTGGATCGCTACAGCGAGCGCAAGGAGACGGCAGCAGAGCTATCCAAACGCGTCAACCAAGTCAGTATTTGAGCAGACCAACCAGCACATGGTGTGCAGCGTTGGCCCCGCTGTGCCTAGCCTTTTAGCAGTCCGCCGAGCATGCCTGCCAAGTCGCCAGAATTGCCCAGGCCACCAGACGGAATAGCACCCTGGGGCGTGAGTTTATCGATCAAGCCGGGCAGCATCTGGGCCAATTGTCCTGAGGCAATGTGGGGGTCAATGCCCAATTGGCTGGCGATGTTGGCCAATGGACCGCTGCCCAAGGCGCTGGCAATTTGGTCGGACGAGATGGGAAGATTTTCTCCGTGCCCAATCCATGAGCCAATGATATTGCCCATGCCGTTTTGTTCAAACTTTTCGACCAAGCCGCCTAATCCGCCCAACTCAGAATTGTTGGCCAGCAGCCCGCCCAGAATATGGTTGAGCCCACCATTTTGTTGTACCTGGCCGGCAACTGCACCCATGACTGAATCCAAAAGACCCATAGCTCACTCCTGTTTAATGAAAAAATAAATGGAAATACACAAATTGTGTTCGGGCGCACACATCACTTGCTGTGGCCGGTACGAGGAATTTTCCTTTTTAACTGCTGAGAATTCAGCGTATTTGTTATTTTGGTAGCGGTTTCTTGCAGGTTGTTGGAAAAAAGGCACCAACTGTGACAGTTTCCGTCTTTGTAAATGGGGTGTGGAAACTACCCAAACTGTTCACCAGTGGACGATTGGATTTGCGCGGTTTTCATGTGGTGTTTGTAATGCAGTTAGTTTTCATCCTGATGACATGCTCCCCATATGAAAGATTCTTCTATGCAACTCTGGGTCCAAAACCTTCAACACATGTGGCGTTCGCGCAAGGCCAATAGTGGCTTGCCCCATGTTGGCAAGATCCTGCAAAAGAAATCACTGACTTCCGTTTTTCAGCCCATGGTGGCGCTGAACACAGGTGTGGTGTACGGGCACGAAGCGTTGGTGCGCGTCCCGCGCAGCTTGGGAGAGTTGTCGTTTGACAATCTCATGGATGCCGCACAGGTCCAGCGGTGCCAACAACAGCTGGAATTGGCCTGCATTGAGTACGCCATCGAGCAATGGATGGGTGATCACCAAAAAGGCATGCTGTACGTCAATATCAGCGCCAAGGCTTTAGTTCAGATGAATCAGGCAGGCGTTATAGACTCGGTGCTGGCATTGCTGCGCAAACACCGGTTACTGTCGAGCCGGTTCGGGCTCGACATCACTGGCTACACGCGGGTGGGAAGCGCCGATGCGCTGGTTGAGGCGGTAACACCCTTGCGTGCGGCGGGTGTATCCATTGCATTGGACGACTTCAAGGCGTCTGACGCGGGAATGCGGGTCTATACCAAGGTGCTACCGAATATCGTCAAAATGGCTCCCCGCTGGACGCGCGGCATCGAAGACGATTTGGAAATTTCCAGTGTGGTCAGCAGCATGGTGCGTATGACCAAAAAGCACGGCTGTCTGTTGTTGGCCAAATCGGTTGAATCCGAACCCGAGTTGCGCACGATGCGTCAACTGGGCGTCAATTTGGCGCAGGGCTTCTTTTTGGGAAGCCCGTCACCCGAAACCATTAAGACCGTAAACCTGCGTGCGCACGCCGTTCTAACTGCTGATACCCACTAGTTTCTTCTGGCAGAAGCTTCCCTAGCGTATCCAGCACTTCCAGAAGTTCTGCAATGCTAGGGTTGAGTTTATTGACACTGTCTTCGCGCTGGCGCCGTGCAAAGCGGTGCCAGGTTGCAACATTCAGAATTTCCAGTTTTCCATACGACAGCTGAAGCCATTCGGCTTGTGCCAACTGTTGCACGTATTCTGAAAACAGCGTGCGCGACACACCGCACAGCGATGCGAGCGTGTTTTGGGCAATGGGGATCTCAACGCCTTCGCCAAATGCAACGGTGGGCGGCCGGTCCGACCGAAAGGCCAAGGCTTCCGCAAATTGGGCCAGACCCATCACCACCCGCAGGCACGGGTTACCCATTTTCATCAGGGTCAAGGTCTCCGATGTTTTTTGAACACGCCAAGCCATCAGCTTGGCTACGTTGCGTGCAAACGCAGGTTCCTGCAAGAACAATTCATCAAACGTGCTGGCTGGCATGCACAAAACTTCTGTTGCGGTCAGGCACACATAGTCGGCAAAACTAGGCTTGCGGTTGATGATGGATTGTTCGCCAAACCACGCCCCCTTGCCGTATATGGAAATCGGTGTGGAGTCTGAATTGGTGGTTGGAATGGCGGCCGATACCAGCCCTTCAACGATGTAGCACCAGTGCGCAATCTCACCACCTTTGGCCCAAAGCTTATTGCCCGCTTCCAGTGATTGCACCTTGATCCCGGGCGCAGTCTGACTTGCTAAGGCTTCGGACAAGCCTAAGCGGCGCAGTCGGTTATACACATAGCGATCGGGGGCAGCGGCAATCGGGGGCAAGTTAACTCCTGAACAGGCGAGGTGTGCCAACGTCGTTCGCGTGGCATCTTTTCCAGCATTGTCTGCCAAGAGCGCGCCTAATCCAAGTGGTACACGGAAAGATAAGGATCGCTATCGGTTCTAATCTCATTCTGTTTCCTTTTTTTGGGAGTTTTCATGTCTGGTTTTTCTATCGCACGCGGCCTGCGCTCATTGCTGGCCTGCACTGTTGTCCTATCGGCGTCATGGGCACAAGCCCAAACGGTTTTCAAAGTCACGGCCATCCCTGACGAGTCACCCACTGAACTAGCCCGCAAAGCTGCGCCTTTGGTCAAGTACCTGGAAAAGACCTTGGGCATGAAGGTGGAGTTCACCCCCGTGAGCGACTATGCGGCTTCGGTGGAAGCGCTGGCCAACAAGCAGGTCGATCTGGCCTGGTACGGCGGCTTTACATTCGTGCAAGCCAATGTGAGATCGGGCGGCAAGGCTGTGCCACTGGTGCAGCGCGAAGAAGATGAAAAATTCCGCTCTGTGTTCATCACCAGCGACCCCAGCATCAAGACCCTGGCTGACTTGAAGGGCAAGAACGTGAGCTTTGGCTCCCAGTCCAGCACCTCGGGCCACCTGATGCCGCGCAGCTACCTGCTGCAAGCCAACATCGACCCTGACAAAGACTTCAAGCGCGTGGCCTACTCCGGCGCACATGACGCCACCATTGCAGCCGTAGCCGCGGGCAAGGTAGAGGCTGGTGCTCTGAATATCTCGGTATGGGAAAAGTTTGTAGCCGAAGGCAAAGTAGACACCACCAAGGTCAAGGTCTTCTACACCACCCCAGGCTACTTTGACTACAACTGGACCGTGCACGCCGACATGCCCGCCGCCCAGCGCGAGAAGCTGACCAAGGCCTTCTTGGCGCTGGACAAAAACACCCCAGAAGGCAAAGAGATTCTGGATCTGCAACGTGCCACCCGTTTCATCCCTACCAAGGCTGAGAATTACAAAGGCATTGAAGCGGCGGCACGTAGTGCGGGGTTGTTGAAGTAATTTCTGAGCAGGTTGTGCCTGAGCGGATACTATGGTTTTGATAGCTGCTCATGCACATTCCACGAGGGCTAGAGGCCTATTTGACCAATGAAACTCGCGCTAAACGACATTTCAGGCCGCCACCCCGCCGCCAAGCCCGGCACAGCGCCCGCGCTGCGGGGCCTGACCCTGCAGGTGCAGGCGGGTGAGCAGGTGGCCATCATCGGACCTTCGGGCGCGGGCAAGACCACCTTGTTGCACCTCATGGCCTGCGCGCTGCAGCCGTCTGGCGGGCAACTGCTGCTGGATGGGCAAGACCCGTGGGCGCTGCCGCGCAGTGCGCTGCAAACCTTGCGGGGCCGCTTATTTTTGGCACCTCAGGTGCCGCCCCTGCCGCCGCGCCAGCGGGTGGTGACTGCCGTGTTGGCTGGGCGCTTGCCGCATGAGGGGCTGTGGGCCAGCCTGCGCAGCCTGTTCTATCCGGTGGACATTCCCCGGGCCGAGCGCGCGCTGGCCGGGTTTGATGTGGCCGACAAACTGTTTGACCGCGTGGACCGCCTCTCGGGTGGTGAGCGACAGCGCGTGGGCCTAGCACGGGCGCTGGTGTCAGAAGCCGGCCTGTTGTTGGTGGACGAGCCACTCTCGGCATTGGACCCCACGCGTTCGCAACACGCTGTGCAGACCCTGACCGCTGCGGCGCGCGATCGCGGTGCCACGCTGGTGGCTACCTTGCACCATGTGGAGATGGCGCTGGCGCACTTTCCGCGCATCGTGGGCCTGCGCGATGGTGCGTTGGCGTTTGACCTGCCCGCTGCTGAAGTCACGCCGCAGCATTTGCAAGCGCTGTATGCGCAGCATCTGCACGAGCTGACTGGCCCCCCCACTGGGGCCAACGGTGCGCCTGACGATGCATTCCCCGGCACGCCAGCGCCGGCGGCCATGCACTGCCGATAAATGCCTACGCTCCATACATCCGTGCCCATGGTCCAAATGAACACTATGTTTTTGATAGCTGCTCATGCACATTCCACGAGGGCTACAGCCCTATTTTGCATATGAAGCTTGCGCGCACATACCCCGCCTGGAGCGGCCGCGTGTTCTGGGCGCTGGCTGGCCTGGCCCTGCTGTGGCCTGCGCTGATGCTGTGCGAATTCAAACCCTGGGTGCTGCTGGAGCCGGGTACGTTGAAGCCAGCCGCGCACTTTGTGGGCGACTTTTTTCCGCCCCGAGCCGATGCAGAGTTTTTGCAGCTGCTGGCCCGCGAGACTTGGCGCACCGTGGCCATGGCCACTGCAGGGCTGACACTGGCGCTGCTGTTGGCCGTGCCGCTGGCGTTGCTCTCGGTGCGGGTGTTGTCTTTGTCAGCGCTGGCGGGGCCCATGGCGTTCTTTCCCACGGGCATGCGCCAGCTGGTGCGCTGGGTGCTGACGCTGCTGCGCAGCGTGCCCGAGCTGGTGTGGGCGCTGGTGTTTGTGCGGGTGGTGGGGCTGGGGCCTACTTCGGGTGTGCTGGCCATTGCGCTGACCTATGGCGGCATGCTGGGCAAGGTGTATGCCGATATTTTGGAGAGCAGCGACACCCACGCCAGCGCCAGCCTGATGCGCAATGGTGCCGGGCGTTTGCAGGCTTTCTTGTACGCACTGCTGCCGCAGACGGCGGCGGAGTTGACCAGCTACACGGTCTACCGCTGGGAGTGCGCCATCCGCTCCAGCGCGGTGCTGGGTTTTGTGGGGGCCGGTGGCTTGGGCCAGTTGATGGATGGCTCCATGAAAATGTTCAGCGGCTCCGAGGTGGCCAGCGTGTTGCTGGTCTTTATGGCACTGGTGTGGTCGGCAGACCGCATGAGCGCGGCGCTGCGCAAGGCTTTGGCATAGATGGCTACCTTACGCTGCAAAGCCTGCTGGCTGGTGCTGGGTGTGCTGGCGCTGGTGGTGGCCAGCTTTGCCACTCTGGGTTTGCAGTGGGCGAAGTTCTGGTCGTGGGATGCGATGCTGCGCATGGGGCGTTTCATTGCAGAGCTGTTGCACCCGGTCACCCAGGCGGCGTTTCTGGCCAAGGTGGCTATGGCGTCGCTAGAGACGCTGGCCATGTCTGCCGTGGGCACACTGCTGGCGGCTGTGTTTGGCCTGGCGCTGGCACTGCCTGCCGCGCGCACCCACGCACAAGACCCCGCGTATGGGCGCGGGCCAACCCGCTTGCTACTCAATGCGCTGCGCAGCACGCCCGAGCTGGTATGGGCGGCGCTGCTGTTGATTGCTGCCGGACTGGGGCCCTTTGCTGGCACGCTGGCGCTGGGGCTGCACACCACGGGCGTGCTGGGTCGGCTGTTTGCGGAGTCCATTGAGAACGCACCACCGGGGCCGGCCTTTGCCTTGCGGGTGCGCGGCGTGGGCGCCGGGCGCGTGTTTTGGTACGCCACCTTGCCACAGGTGCTGCCACAGCTCCTGAGCTACAGCCTCTACCGCTGGGAGAACAACATCCGCGCAGCCGCGGTGCTGGGTGTCGTCGGTGCCGGTGGCCTCGGCCAGATGCTGGCCTTTCACATGGGGCTGTTCCAGATGGGCGAGACCAGCACGATTTTGCTGGCCATGCTGGTGCTGGTGGCGCTGGTGGATGCGCTGAGCTATGTAGTGCGCAGCTTGCTGTCGCGGTAGCTCCTTGCGCACTCCGAAGACAATAGCAGGATGGATAGACAGATACTGATTGTGGGCGGAGGCATTGGCGGGCTGGCGGCTGCGCTGGCCAGCGCGCGCGCAGGCTGGGCGGTTACCTTGCTGGAGTGCGCGCCCGAGTTTGGCGAGGTGGGCGCGGGCATCCAGTTGGGGCCCAACGTCATGCGACGTTTGCACGCCTGGGGGCTGGAGCAAGATTTGCAGCTCGTGGTGGCGTTGCCCGAGATGTTGCGGGTACGTTCCGCGGCCACTGGTGAAGAGCTCACCAGTTTGCGACTGGGCGAGCGCATGCGCACGCTCTACGGCGCGCCCTATGCCACCATTCACCGCGCCGATTTGCACAAGATGTTGCTCAAGGCTTTGTCGCGCCAGAAGAACGTAAAACTGGTACTGGGGCAAAAGCTCGCGTCATTTGTTGACACCGGCAGCGTTGTCCATGCAAAAACGCATGACGGCACGGCACTAGAGGCCCACGCGCTGATTGGCGCCGATGGCCTGTGGAGTACGGCACGCCGTCAATTGTTGCAAGATGCGCAGCCGCGGGTGACCGGTCATCTGGCGTACCGGGCCTTGATCGCGCAGCGGGATTTGCCTGCCCAGGTGCGCAGCCAGCAGGTCACGGTGTGGATGGGGCCCAAACTGCATGTGGTGCAGTACCCGGTGCGCAACGGCCAGTGGCTCAATGTGGTGGCCAACGTGCAAGGTGCGGTCGCTGGCGATGTGGACGAATGGGACCACGCCACCCGGGCCAGCGATTTGCGTGCCGCCATGGGCAGCACCTGCACCCAGTTGCAAGACCTTATTGGTGCCATTGAGTGCTGGCGTTTATGGGCGCTGTGTGACCGCCCACCGATGTCTGGCGCGCACGAACAGGCGCAGGGCAGGGTGGCCCTGTTGGGTGATGCGGCGCATCCCATGCGGCCCTTCATGGCGCAAGGCGCAGGCATGGCCATTGAAGATGCGGAATGCCTGGAGCGCGTTTTAACAATGCCTGAAGTGACCGTGGCCCAGCGTCTCAAGATGTATGCGCAAGAGCGCTGGAAACGCAACGCGCGGGTGCAGGCCAAGTCCATCCGCAACGGCCAAATTTTTCATGCCCAAGGCTTGATGCGTTGGGGGCGCGACCAGTCCATGCGTATGCTGGGCGAGAGCCTGTTGGATGTGCCCTGGTTGTACCGGGGATAGACAAATTGACCAGCATTGAACGATGAAGGAATATTGGATGCGACGCAAGTTTTTGGCAGGGAGTGGTCTGGCCATATACGGATAACCGGCAGGTGATTATTCTTCGCCCGAAGGCTTGGCCAACCGCACCGACAAGATGTTGCCGTGTTGGGCTGAGTGGTCACCCATCCGCAGAGTCGCAACGAGTGGGTCCAACCCTGCCGCGCTAGCGCTCACAGCTTCTAGCTATTTGGTTTCTCCAGCGCAATCCTTTTAGGGTGCTAGACTGGCTCGAAAATTTTTCTTTTCTTGCCCGGAATCGCTTCAAATTTGCGTACGCCTTGGCAAGTTAAATGGAGACGCAATGGGTTTTGCCATCTTTGAGCGAAAGGGTGCAGCCATTTCGGCAAATTCTTCAGGTTTCCCGGCCTCTTCAGGATGGCCGGTGCGCATCTGGCTGTCATTGGTGGTCGTGCTGTGCATGGTATTTTTCGCAATTGTCGTGATCGGCATGGGTTGGTCTGGTGCCCGCGATTCAATGCTGGAAACGGCTTCCAAGTCTGCCCTTGATTCTGGCAATTTGGTCAGCGAAAAAGCCCATCGCATGTCCGAGCCAGCACAGGCGACATTGCGAATGTTGTCCACCGATCCGCTTGCCGAGGCCAAAAGCTTGGAGCAGCGATTGTTGCGCCTGAAAACACTTGCGGATGTCTTGATTTCTAACAGTTTGGCGGAAGCGGTGTTTGTCGGCTACACGGACGGATCATTCCTTTTGGTTCGTTCACTGGATCGATTGCAAACCCGCAAAAAGCTCAATGCACCGCCCAAAGCAAACTTTCTTGTTCAATCGGTTAGTGTTCTAGCCAATGGCAAGACAAAGGGGGAATATCTCTTTTTCTCGGCAAACTTGATATTGCTCGAAAGAAGGGCGCGGCCAGAGTATCAATTTGATCCGCGCAGTCGTCCATGGTTCGCTGTGTCGACCCGAACGGACGCACAGCTACTGTCTGACCCCTATGTTTTTTTTACTACAGAGCATATCGGTCTCACCATGAGTCAAGTGAGCGACAACGGCAAGGCCGTATTCGGTATTGATGTGGTTTTGGAAGACCTCGGAAACACACTCTCAGACTTCCGAATGAGCCCGAATGCGCAGATGGCAGTGCTCAACAAGCAAAACCAGGTGCTGGCGTACTTTGATATGACGCGGGTACTCACCAAGGATGGCGTGGGTTTTGGTTTCAAAAAAATAGGCGAATTAGAGGTTCCCAGCCTGGCCCGTTTGAGTGAACTGAATCCACAACCAGAAAAGGTCATTGCGTTCGACATAGACGGGAAACAGTGGTTGGGTGTCAGTTTGCCGTTTGACGTATGGAACATTGGGGACCTGCGGTTGATGGCCGCCGCGCCTAGCAGCGATTTGCTGGGCGGTCTGGAGTCAAAGGCGAAAAGTCTGCTTTTCACCATTGTTGCTTTGACCGTATTGCTTATCCCGATCGGCTGGTGGGCCGGTGCAAGTATTGGCCAGAGTTTGAGAAAGTTGGCTGTGCATGCGCAGCGCATGAGTCGGTTTGACTTCAGCCAGGCACCATTGAAGCCGACACTGGTGATGGAAGCCAATTCCTTGTCATCTGTCATGCAGGAAATGGGTCAGACCATTCAAGCTTTTTTGGAAATCAGCCAGACCATGGCATCCGAGCCCAAGGTCGAAAGGATGCTGGAGAACGTCCTCCAGCAAATGGTTACAGTGACCCGGAGCAAGGCCGGTGCAGTGTACCTGTGGCATCACAAGCAGAAACAGATGCGCCGCGCCGCTGTACTGGGGGCATTGGTGGGCAATACCGGTGAAGAGTTTGCCTATATTGGGTCCGACTCTGTGTCGTCAATGCAAAGGGAAATTGCGCCTGGTGTGATGGAAATGCAAGTGGAATTGCGCGGGCGCAGTGGTCGGCTCGATGGCCTATTGATGCTGCAACATGCCAATGACATGGGGCAGAGTGACGCCACCTACACAGAATTTGTTTTCAAGCTCTCAGGCATTCTCGCGGTCTCCATAGAAACACGTCGTCTCATTGACGCACAGAAAAACCTGTTGGACGCGGTCATCCGCTTGATGGCGGATGCCATCGATGCCAAGAGTCCGTACACCGGAGGCCACTGCGAACGCGTTCCCAAGCTGGCTGGGATGATTGTTGACCACATGCGAGAGCAGACCGAAGGGCCGTTTGCCGACTTTCAAATGACTGAGGACGAACGGTATGAGTTCCATTTGGGCGCGTGGCTGCACGATTGTGGAAAGGTGA
The DNA here is from genome assembly GCA_964468905.1 of uncultured Rhodoferax sp. Classification (GTDB taxonomy): domain Bacteria; phylum Pseudomonadota; class Gammaproteobacteria; order Burkholderiales; family Burkholderiaceae_C; genus Allorhodoferax. Next base: position 39,409 of record CAYXWW010000015.1, read on the forward strand.
CCAGCCCTGAGCACATCATCGACAAGGCCACAAAATTGGAGACCATTCACAACCGCATCCATGAAATACGCACGCGGTTTGAAGTGCTTTGGCGTGATGCCACTATTGCGTATCTGGAGTCTGTGGCCGCAGGGGGCAACGTGCAGGAGTTGCAATTTGACCTGGTAGCGCGTCAACAAGCATTGCAAGACGACTTTGCATTTGTTGCGCGATGCAATGTCGGCGGTGAATTTTTGGCCGATGCCGACATCGAACGACTCAACCTGATTGGCGAGGCACGGTGGCTGCGCAATTTTGATAGCCGGCTTGGTATATCGGCCGCAGAATTGCGACGCCTTACGCCGACCGAAGAGTCGTTGCCAGTGAAAGAACGGCTCCTGGCTGATCGATTGGATCATGTAGTGGGTTGGGGTGATCGCAAGCCAGCAGTGGCCAAAGCAGACCCCAGGAATGTGCACGGATTCGACATGCAATTACCGCTGAACGCGCAAAACATGGGTGAAATTTACAACTTGTCGGTGCGGCGCGGTACCTTGACGGATGAAGATCGCTTCAAGATCAATGACCATATGGTGCAAACTTTGGTGATGCTAAGCGGACTGCCATGGCCGGCACAGTTGGCGAGAGTGCCAGATATTGCGTCGAATCACCACGAAAAATTGGATGGCAAAGGTTACCCAAGACGTCTTCCTGCGGAGCAATTGACCACTGCGGACCGCGTGATGGCATTAGCCGATATCTTTGAAGCGTTGACTGCAGCGGATCGGCCTTACAAAGCACCCAAAACCCTGTCAGAATCGCTAAAAATAATGGCTCGTATGGCACGGGAGCAGCATATCGATCCAGAGCTGTTCCGCTATTTCTTGCACCACAGGCTCTGGCTGAAGTTTGCTGAAAAGTTCATTCAAACTGATCAGATGGATGCGGTAGATGTTGCAGAAATCGACAGTCTTTCGCGTGCGGAAGCGGTTTAAATTTTGGAGGCTCTCAAGTGACCGGGATTTTCAAGTTCCTTGCCCGAGTGGCCGCAGTGATCATGCTTTGCAGTCTGGCCACGGCGTGGGCACTGGATGCACCCACGGGTAAGGTCATCTTGACAATGTCTGGAAATATCGCCGCTACCAATAATGGCAAAAAAGCAGACTTTGACCTGGCCATGCTGGAAAGATTGCCTCAAACTACCTTCACCACCCAAACCCCGTGGGACAAGCACCCGGTTAAATTCTCGGGCCCCCTGTTGCGTGATGTTTTGGCAGTGGTTAAGGCGTCAGGCACTGCGCTGCATGCTGTTGCGGTCAATGACTACAAAACGACTATTCCAGTCAGCGACACCAATCGTTACCCAGTTGTAGTTGCACACAAGATGAATGACCAAGCGATTTCCGTGCGCACCAAGGGCCCATTGTTCATTGTCTATCCGTTCGATTCGAAGCCGGAATTGCAGGACCCGGTTTATTACGACCGCTCAGCGTGGCAGCTTCGCGAGTTAAAAATCGAATAGTGACGATGAACGGGCAGTCAAGTCAGGCTGCATTGCGCGATCAGCGCTTCATACGCAAAGGGGAGTCTTTGGAAATACCCCACTGGTCGCCAGACTGTGGCTTTAGCGATCCGTTGTCCATGTCTTTGGCAAACCACAGCGCAAGCCCGACACCGCCCACCAGTACCACCACGCCCACGATCAGTTTGACAACGGTGACCCACACTTTGGGTTCGTTGGGGTTCTTTTTCACGCGCGGTCTCCTGTAAATTGCTTAATTCTGACGTCCGAGCAGCAAATATTCCATCAGTGCCTTTTGCACATGCATGCGGTTCTCTGCTTCGTCCCACACCACCGATTGTGGGCCATCTATGACGTCGGCCTGCACTTCTTCGCCCCGGTGGGCAGGCAGGCAGTGCATGAACAGGGCGTCCGGTTTGGC
>CAYXWW010000016.1:0-39879 GCA_964468905.1 uncultured Rhodoferax sp.
TATACGCTAGGGCCACTGACCACTGACATTGCGCCCGGCTACGACCACATCACCAGCGGCATTGGCGCGGCGATGATTGGCTGGTTTGGCACGGCCATGCTGTGCTACGTCACACCCAAGGAGCATCTGGGTCTGCCCGACCGAGAAGACGTGAAGGTTGGCATCATCACCTACAAGATCGCCGCCCACGTGGCCGATGTGGCCAAGGGCCACCCGGGAGTGCGGGCGCGGGATGACGCCTTGTCTAAAGCCCGCTTTGAATTCCGCTGGATGGACCAGTTCAACTTGTCGCTCGACCCAGACACGGCGCGCAACTTCCATGACGAAACCTTGCCCAAGGATTCGTCCAAGGTGGCGCATTTCTGCTCCATGTGCGGCCCCAAGTTCTGCTCTATGAAGATCACGCAAGAGGTGCGCGAGTACGCCAAGAACAAGGGATTGAGCGATGAGCAGGCTTTGAGCGATGGCATGCAATCCATGTCGGACACGTTTAAAAAGGCTGGTAGCGAAATCTACATTCCTATCAGCAAAGGTTGATACCGGTTTGTAGTTGCGCAACGGCAAAAACAGAAGCAGAAGGGAGCGAGAACATGCATATAGGTATTGCAGGTGCTGGCCTGTTGGGTCGCTTGTTGGCGCTTGAGCTCAGCCGCGCGGGCCACCGTGTGGACGTGTTTGACCCGGCCAGCGGCCCGGGCCCCAAGGCAGAGTCGGGCTCTGATGCAGCGGCCTGGACGGCTGCAGGCATGCTCAGCCCGGTGGCCGAGCTGGAGTGTGCCGATGCGCGCGTATTCAACTGGGGCTTGCGCTCGTGCTTCTTGTGGCCGTCTATCGTGCACGGCCTGGGCGACCCGGTGGCGTTGAGCCTGCAAGGCAGCTTGCTGTTGGCCCATCGCAGCGACACGGGCGCGGCCCAACGGGTGGTAAGTCTTTTGCAATCCAAAGCCGGTGCACCCTATCAGCCGGAGCTGCTGGACGCCGAGCGCCTTGCACAGCTGGAGCCGGCCATTCACGGCCCCGCGCTCAGCTGGCTGCTGCCGTGCGAAGGGCAGATCCATACCGTGCAAGCGATGCAAGCACTGGCCGCACAGGCCACACGCCAGGGCACCCATTGGCACTGGCGCTCTACCGTGCATGCTGTGGAACCTGGCATGTTGCGCGTGCAAACCGAAACGTCCGCCCGCCGTGAGCAGGCGCAAGGACTGCGACTGACACAGTCCGAACAGGGCGAGAGCTTGCACTTTGATCATGTGTTCGACGTACGCGGCATCGGTGCCCGGCCGCAGCTACCGGTGCGCGGTGTGCGGGGTGAGGTGTTCTGGCTGCATGCGCCGGGTATCAAGCTCAGCCGCTCGGTACGGCTGCTGCACCCGCGACACAATGTTTACATCGTGCCACGCCCCCATGATGTGATCGTGGTGGGTGCCAGCGAGATCGAAAGCGAAGACCGCTCGCCCGTGTCGGTGCGTAGCACGCTGGAGCTGCTCAGTGCCGCGCACAGCGTGATCCCCGAACTGGCCGAGGCACGTGTGGTGCATTCGGAATCGAACCTGCGCCCAGCTTTGCCCGACAACCTGCCACTGCTGCACCGCCAGAAGGGCCTGACCCGCATCAATGGCCTGTACCGCCACGGCTGGCTGGTGGCACCGGCCATGGTGGAAGAGGCGTTGGCCGGAGGGCTGCTATGACCGCACCGCTGACGACACCCATGACCACGCACGCCTCTTCGCCCACCCCATCGTCCCCCATATCGCCCGACACCATTACGCTGGTGGTGAACGGCAATCCACAGACCACCACGGCACGCACGCTGGCGCAGTGGGTGGAGCAACAGGGCCAAAGCGCCAACGCCGTAGCGACCGCGCTCAACGGCCAGTTTGTCCCGCGTGCCTTGCGTGCCGAACAGGCGCTGGCCGAGGGCGACACCATCGTGACGTTTCAACCGATAGAAGGAGGCTAGTCCCGTGACCGCATCTACGCCCACACCGCTAGAAGACCGGGTGCCTGTGCGTTCTGCGCAGGTCAAGGAGGAGACCGCGCAGCGGGCGGGGGACACGGAGCAGAGCGCGCAGGCGCACGGTCTTCTAGCCCCCCAGCAGTGGCAGATTGGCGGGCGCACGCTACAAAGCCGCTTTTTATTGGGTACGGCTGGGTACCCTTCGCCAGCCGTGTTGCAACAGGCCATAGCAGCGTCCGGCGCACAAGTGGTCACCGTGGGCCTGCGCCGCCAATCGGCCACAGGCGCACCAGGTTCAGCGGAGGGTGACTTCTTCGGCATCATCAAATCTACCGGCGCACACTTGTTGCCCAACACAGCGGGTTGCCGCACGGCGCGCGAGGCCATCACCCTTTCACACATGGCGCGCGAGCTGTTTGACACGACGTGGATCAAGCTCGAGGTGGTGGGCGACGAACACACCCTGCAGCCCGACCCGTTTGAGCTGGTAGACGCCGCTCGCCAATTGGTTAAAGACGGTTTTGAAGTCTTCCCCTACTGCACGGACGACCTGGTCAGCTGCCAGCGCCTGCTGGATGTGGGCTGCAAGATATTGATGCCCTGGGGCGCACCCATTGGCTCGGGCCAGGGGCTGGTCAACCCGGGTGCGCTACGCACGCTGCGTGCGCGCTTACCCGGCGTGCCGCTCATTGTGGACGCCGGTATTGGATCACCCGCCGATGCAGTACAGGCCATGGAGCTGGGGCTGGACGGCGTGCTGCTCAACACGGCAGTTGCCAAGGCGCTCAACCCCGTGCGCATGGCGCGCGCCTTTGGGCTGGGTATTCAGGCGGGGCGGCTGGCCTATGTTTCGGGTGTGATGGCCAAGCAGGATATGGCAGTTGCTTCCACTCCCGTGGCCGGTCACCCCATTTTGTTATGAATTCAATGCACTTGGCTATGCTATGAATGTTATAGCTGTTCACGCTCATTCCACGAGGGCTAGAGGCCAATTTGGCGTTGAATCATTGCCGGATGCAGTGCAAGCGGCCGTAGCGTGGCCCATCGTCTGGAGCATTGCCGGGTCTGACAGTGGCGGCGGCGCAGGCCTGCAGGCCGATCTGAAGGCCATGGCCACCTTTGGCGTCCACGGCTGCACGGTGGTTGCGGCCATCACGGCGCAAAACTCCGTGTCGGTTACCCGTGTAGAGCCCGTCACACCTGAATTACTCGATGCACAACTGGCAGCCTTGGCACACGACATGCCACCACAGGCCATCAAGACCGGTCTGTTGGGCAGTGTTGAAAACTTGCGCGTGGTTTGCCGCTGGGTCGACCAATTGCGCGCCACCGCGCAAGCGCAAGGCGGCACCGTGGCGCTGGTAGTAGACCCGGTGTTGGGTGCGAGCACTGGCGTCGCTTTTGCAGACGATGCGCTGGTGCAGGCGTATGTGGCAGAGCTGCTGCCGCGCGCTACCCTGGTTACGCCCAACCAACATGAAGCGTGGCGGTTGCTGGCCGCAGCGCAGCTTAGCCTCGATGACGAAGCGCCTGCTGGTACACGTGCCGAGGGTATTGTTCCTACAACTGTACAAAGGGCCGCACATAAATTGTCGCAACTGGCAAGCCCACCTTTGGCGGTCGCTATCACGGGCGGTGATGTATCGCCGCAGGACAGTGTGGCAAGCGACTGGCTCACCTGCGCCGAGACCAGCGGCTGGCTCAGTCTGTCGCGCGTCGACACCGCGCACCACCACGGCACAGGGTGCACCTTTGCATCCACTGTCGCAGCCGCGCTGGCCAGTGGCTATTGTGTGGCTGATGCTGTGGTGTTGGCCAAAATGGCCACTACCCACGCGCTGCGCAACAGTTACGCAGCGGGAGCTGGGGCGGGCCCCGTGGCTGCGCGCGCAGACTTTGCGCAGCATGTTGAAAACCTGCCTTGGTTCACAGCCGACTCTGTGGGCATCGCATCCGTGGCACCCCCGGCAGAAGCGCTGTCATCCGTGACCTCGCGTCCAGCACTACCCCTGGCTTTTGCCACCTTGCGCAATCCGTCGCTAGGCGTCTATGCCGTGGTCGACAGTGTCGACTGGGTGCGCCGCGTGCTGGCTGCCGGCATCCGCACCGTGCAATTGCGCATCAAGGATGCACATGACCCCACGCTGGAGCAGCAAATGCGCGAGTCCATCGCGCTGGCCCATGCCACACCTGGTGCGCAGCTTTTTATCAACGACCACTGGCAACTTGCCCTGCGCCTGGGAGCCTATGGCGTGCATCTGGGGCAAGAAGACCTGGATCGGGTCGACCTAGATGCCCTGCGCAGTGCAGGCGTGCGCCTAGGGCTCTCCACCCACAGCTATTGGGAAGTAGCCCGTGCCTGGGGCTTGCGTCCGTCGTACATCGCTTGCGGCCCCATTTTTGCCACACAGTCTAAAGACATGCCGTGGATACCGCAGGGGCTACACAACCTGCGCTATTGGGCGGCATTGTTGGCGGGTTCTGGGGCGCAGCCCACCCACTTATCCATCCCGGTGGTTGGCATCGCCGGCATCAACACCGACAACATGGCACAGGTCGCGGCGCAAGGCGTGGCGGGCGCTGCAGTCATTACGGCAATCACGCGAGCGTCAAACCCCGAGGCCGCTTGTCCGCAATTGATGGCGGAATTTGCGCGGGGGCAAGTGGAGTTGTGTACGCTTGGCGTTGTTCGGGCGCGTCCGACGGTGTGACGCGAACTACTCTAGGCGAGGGTTGGTCGATGGCAATAGGCTTTTGGCGACCTTTACACCTTCTTTGGCAATGATAGATGCTTGGCTAGCAGTGGAAACAACGTCTTGGCCCAGCATTCTTCTTGAGCGTACGGCGTCGGGCGTGGTCGGTGTGTTCTGTGCGGTCAGCGTTCAAAGAGGTATTCATGGGACAGTTGCGGGTTGGTGTCAACAGGCTGCTTGCTCAATGCATCGGTTGATTGCTACTTTTCGTTATCTTTGCGCTATCGCAGCTTGGTCAATTCGGCGTTGTACAGCGCCCATGCCGCCTTTCGACCTTTGTCCTTTTCTCCAGCATCGAATGCAGTAACCATTTCATGCAGCTTCTCGTCGACGAACGCGGCTTGTTCCAAGTCGCGTTTGAGCTGCGGGCGAATGGCCGCCCATAAAGCCTTGAGGTCTGCCATGTGGGCCTCATAGAGACCCTTGTACCCATACTGTGACAGTAGATATTCATCGGGAGCATCCGAGGTGGCAACAGTAATTTGTCCTGCAAAGACTTTAAGGGTTTCGTGCAGCGACATTACAGACTCCTGCCGACTGGCCTTGGGGGGCTGTAGGGTTGAATTGTGTGGCTCGGAATCACATACGAGCCCCCCATATTCGTCGGACGAATCATCAGGTAGTTGGCATTGGGTCGCAAGGCATTCCACTTCATGATCTGCTCCGTGAAGGGACTCTTACGTGCCAATGTAGTGTCGGCAAACAGATTAGAACCCAGCCGATTGTCAGGAATGCCGACGCCCTTAACCAAGTCGCTGCGGATATTGCGATTCACGCCCCAGAGGTTGGAGGCCATGCTGTCATTAATACCTTCCGCCGCAGCAAATCCTCGGAGTTGACCGCGAACGCCATCGTCCATAAATGCGCCGAGCACTCGCATGCGTTCCCCTTCTTTGTATGGCAATTCCCCTTTGGCCATGGCTTCCAATCCCTTCTTGTAGTACTTGTCTACTGCCTGCTGCTGTATATCCAATACACGCTTTTCAAATTCCTGCACTGTCATCTTTGACTTGCCCAAACGCAATTTCTGGTAGTCGTCGCCCCAAGTCGCTTTTAGGCGGTTGTCACGCACAAAGCCTTCATATTTGGTTTGCAAGTCGTCGGCGGTAGCACCATAGTTTCTCACCGTCGTTCCGTTGCCCAGCATGTCTAGGCTGTACTCCTTGGGCACATTCTTCATGCCCGCGTCAGTCATGCGTTGGCGCATTGCATTGAGGTCGTCTTCAGCCCGCAGGCGGCTCATCTTGCTTATGTCCTGTTGCAACCCAGCCAAGTCTGGGAGTACACCAAACGGATCGGCCCCAATGTTTAGGGCTGCATCCCAATTGCCATTGCGCACCAACTCAAAACCACTGCTACCGATACCCCGTGCACCACCACGTTCACCGCCTGTCTGTAACAGTTGAGCGCCACGCAAAGAGTCTGCGCGGGATTCGTGCATAAGAATTTCACGCTGTACCTCGCGTTCGACATCGCCTATCAGCAAGGCAAGGTCGCCGGAACCAAGGGCGGCATCGCCACCGTTGCGCGATCGCTCTCTGACTGCCTCCAAGTCCTCTTGTCGCATGGTCTGCGGCATGGGCGGCAGTCCTTTGTCCAAACCCGCCTTGTCTTTGTCACTGACCGCGAACCCCTGCCCATGAACGTAGTCCACGAACTGCGCATCGGGTTGCTTCTGCTGTTGATTCAGAAAATCTGCACCAAGAATGGCAAGCGGGCTAACAACTGGAGACTTATGGGGCGCAGGTTCCCTATTCAGGGCAAGGTACTGGTCATGACCAGTAGGCTCTGTCCGCTGCACATTCAGTGGTGCTTGCACGTGTTGCTCTTTGCGTGAGTGGTGTTAACTGTCTGCTCGTTCAATGCAATGGACTATTTTTGCTTTCTACTACCGCGTCCAATGTCTCGCCCCTGCGGTCGTGCACCTTTCTCAGTGCGTCCCTTTCTGATAGCAGGTATTCAACCTTCTTCTGGGTTTCGCTCAGTATTTCTTTGGTCTCGGCTAAGTCAGGCAGATGGGCAGAGCTCACCACATCCTTCATCCCGTCTGCAAGCTTTTCTCCGTTTTTGAGCAATTGCGTGACACCTGTTTTTGCAATCCCCGCAACAGACACCATACCAAATGCGAGTGGCGCAACGTTTGCCGTCGTTTCATTTCCGCCCAGTGCAACAACCGCATCGTGGGTAGTCTTTTCCACTACCGTTTTACCTTGGGCCTCGCCAGTAACTGCCTCTTTGACACCAAGGTAGCTATTTTCAGAACCATCAATAGCGCTAACGACTGCACCAACCGCAGCCCCGGTTGCTACAACGGCTGCAGTCACTACTGCGGCGGTAGGTGTGGCCACTGCTACTGCAGCAACGACTGGCACCGCTGCAGCCACCACCAGAGCCGCGCCGCCTACTTCGGCTGCTCCCCAGAGCGCGCGCTTCACGCCATCGGCTACATGTGAATCGTTGGTGTTGCTTGCCGACTCTTTCTGAAAGACTTCTGCCGCTACTAATTTCGTGGGGTCTTTCAAACCGCCACCCCGCTGTGCGGCATCCAGCGCGCTGCGGGCATAGCCATTGCGCTCCAACAGGTCGGCAAACTCTCCCCTGCTTTCTGGGCTTTGCGCCTCCCAGGCTTTATGCATCTTTGCAAGCGGCATGACCCAGCCATCAGAGGGCAGCGCAGAAGTAGTGAGTTGCTGTTCGCGTGCGGGGGTGTTAAGGATGGTTGTGCTTAACATGTGGATATGCTTGAGAAATGAAAAAATGGGAGTGGCGATTTCATGAGTTTTGCAAATCCAAGTGAACCCGGCTAAGGATTCGGTTCGTCGTTCAGCGACTTGACGGCATCGCGTCCGGCCTCATAGTGGCTGGATAACTTTCCAGCATCAATGGCGCTACGCCCTTGCGACCGCAAATCTTTGTAGTCAGCCAACCGATCCGCAGAAAAAGGGTTTTCGACCGGTGAAAAGGGCGTGCCGCGGGGCAGCGGATCGGGCGTCGGGGGATTTATTCGTTTTTCGGTTGCATTGAACCGAATCGGATCTTCTCCAATTGGAATAATTTCAGAACTCTTTTGCAATCCACCTTTTGCTGCCAAGCTGGCCATATCGGAATCACTGGCCATGTTCACACCATCAGGATGGACGTGGGCGACCACCATTCGATTCGGATCTGAAAGGACGGATACGGATGCATTTTCACCTTTGTGCAGGTAATATTGACCAGCACCACCATTCTTGCCGTCCCCCAATTGATAACTCACCGCGAACTCGGCACCATCATTGGAACGGGATAGTTCAATCAGTTCTTGGCGTGTGGCGCGACGCGGAATTTCAATCCCCTGACCGCTAATAAGATCCATATGATTGACATCAATGCCTTGCCGCGCGGGGTCCATATGGTTAGGTTTGAAGTGCTCGTTGAACCAGGTATCCAATGGTGTGGATTTGGCTAATTCAGGAGCTGTTTTAGGAAGCAACTCGTCCCAGAATGAATCGGGTATGTTGACCACTTCACGTGGAGGCGCGGGTGTTTGACGCTCCTGTGGTACCGGTAGAGCCATGGCACGCGGATCAGAGTTTTCCCCTTTGGCTGTTTTTACCTCTTCCGCATGGGGGCGCCGAAAGGTCGTATGTATAAGCGACTCTCCATCGAGTTTGGAGAGCGATGCGCGAACCTCCGCAACCTCAAAGCCGTGTCGCTGGGCCACTTTGCCTGTCCACGTATTGGCTGCTGCGCTCAACGGGGTCATTCCATCCTCCGAAAGCGACTTGATGAAGCTTTGGCCGTTAGAGGCTAGTGTTCCGGCATCTGGCCACAAGTTTTCTATTTCACGAATATTTTCCGGGCCAAAATGCGTCATCATCCTGTCAAATAGTACCTGGCCGGAGCCATGCTCCGTTCGTAGGGTTTGGTTGGTTGCATCTATATTGAACCCCAACTTCCCATCTATCAATTCACCCTTGATGTAGTAATCCGGTGCCTTGTGAAAGGCGAACGATTCTGGCTGAGTTGGGATGTCGGTAAGCGTCGTCGCCAGTTTATTGGAGGCTATTGCGGCCTCTTCGGTTCGCCAGGTATTTCTATAGACAGGGTCGCCGATAGCACTGGACGCATCGGCATCCGGTGCGCTATTTGCCAGTTGGGTTTGCGTTGGTGTGAGATTGGTTGCCGTTGCACCATTGGCGGCATTGTGGGTAGCTTCAAATTTCGGCACTAGGTCAAATTGCAGCTCTAGCGTGTTGAGGGTCCGCTGCAAGGCTTCTACTTGTTCAGTCAATGCGAGCCTTTGCGCGTCCAGAGCATGCAGTTCTGGACGTACAACTTCACCATTCATATGCCTCACAAAATCGACGTCATTTAGGTGGCTCAATTGCTTTTCGTAGCCAATATCAAATTCGTTTAATTTTTCTTGCGCAGAGTCAAAATCTAGCTGTGCTTTTGACAGCTTCACTTCTGGCGTTTGAAATTCGTGGAGTGCCGATGGGTCTTGGGCCGTACCTTTGGTGGGGCCTGTCGTCTCGCCCTCAATGCTGGACGAAGGCTTCCGCAACGAATTTCGAATGCCCTCGGCCCCCTCCACTACGGCGGACGTGGCCTTATCCACCACCGCAGCATAGGCATCATTGGCCTTTTGCTCGACCTTGTTGTAGGCATTCCTCACCGGCTGTATCACCGTGTTGTTCACTGCCTTGGCACCGGTGGTCACGGCTTGCACTGCGGGTTGCACGGCAGTTACGGTGGCCACAACGGTGGGGTTCGCCTTTACAGCGGCAATTGCTGGCGCGGCAGCTTCTCCGATGGCTGCACCCGTTTTGGCCACCACGGGAATAGCGGCCACCGCCTTTGCGGTGCTGACGGCAGCCGCATTCATTGCGGGAGCCGCCTTGGCGCCGGTCAAGACAGTTAGCATGCCTTCACCCACATCGGCGGCTGATGATTTCTCGTACCAGTTGTGCAGCTTTTTGCCTGTTTCAATCGGCGACAGGGCCGCGTCTGCGGCGCTTTTTACTGACTCCACCGGGTGAACTGCAAGCTGTGCCAAACCCAGCACCCCTGCTGCACCCGCGTTAACGACTCGGGTGGAAGTCTCCACTACAACGCCCAGCGTAGCCCCCACGGCGCTGGGGGCGCCATCTACTTGCATGTCATAGCCCTCCTGGGCGCGCTGCATACCGGCAGTTCGGACATCATTGCGCAGCTTGTCGAGTCCCTTAAGGGCTTTGTCGGAAGTGTCTTGGGGATGAAGAATCGCGTCGCCTACGCTGGCGGCGTAGCCTTTGAATTCCCGACCCAGGCTCCTCAGAGTGGCTTCTGAAGACAGCTTCTGATAGTTGGCCAAAGTGGTAGGCCGGGAGCCATCGAGCAATCCGTGGACTCTGGCGTCCGTTTCATTGAGTCCATAGCCTTGACGGTGTGCTGCTGCGCTGAGCTCTGCATACGTCACGTCGCGGCCTGTATCTAGCCCGTATTGGTTCTTCTGCAACGTCTCCTTGATGTGCATGTAGGGCACGATTATGGATTTGCCAAGATCGAGCCCCTGCGATCGCTCGATGGAAGGCCCGGTTTGGCTGGGGGCTGTTTGGGTGAGTGTGGGTGATTCAGTCATTTGCTACGCTATTTATGGGCCGAGCATGGCCAAAAGACAAACTCCAAAGTGTATGGGATAGCGCTACGCAAAACTGTAAGCAAATGTTGGCACCGTCGCGCTGCTGCGCTTCTTTTTATGGTCGCTATCGCGGCATTTTGTCGAGACGTGATATGGATATGTCGTCCATATAGATTGTGGTTTTTCCTTGAAAACCATTGGCAGTGATACCAAACTCAAATTTGTCATACTGCATTTGACCCGATGCACCCAAGCCAAACAATTTGTACACAGGGCTGACGTTCGGCATATTGATGCCCGATGCCCAAAGGACCAATTCATTGTCAATATAAACCGCCGTTTGTCCGGTGACTTTGGTTGACAAATTGAGCACCCAATCGAGCTTGACCCACCTATCTTCCGGAAACGGCTTCCACGGCTTGATCGGATAAAACGGTTCGTTTCGGAAGCCAATTTTCCCTCGCTCGATCGAAACGAAACCCAATTCGTCGCGCAGCATCAATCGAATACCCATGTGCGGGTTTTTGAAGATGCCTTTGTTCCAGCAATTAACACACTCCAAATCGAACAAAAACAGATCTTTGAGATTTTGTTTTGATGGAATGAATACCATCGCCGCCATCTTGACAATATCGCCTTCTCGAAAATCCAATTGTTCTTTCTCGAGTGATGCTTTTGATACATCGCTGTTTGACTCAGCGGCGATAAGCATTAAGGATTTTTGCCCCCTAAATGCCATGGTATTTACAATTTCAATTCGATTTGATGTTGGGATCTTATTGAAATGGGTATAACGACTATAGTCGCGCTTGAAAAAATCACCAAATTCAGCACCCAGCTCAAAATCGTCGGAAAATAGAATGGTTTCCCGGCTGCCCTTGAATGTTTCCAGTTGTTTCACAAGGGCGGCGTTTGACTGCTCAGAACGCCCGGGAGCATATTCGGCATTTGCTGAATATGCAATAAAACCAAGGAGCGTAAATAATACAAAATGAGTATGACGAGCGTACATTTTCAGTTGCTTACCTGAATGGCTTTGGCGCGTTTGCGCAGATCCGCCGCCTCGCTCTTTCGTTCCGTGGCCCGGTACAGCTCGGCCAGATTAATCAGGCTGCTTACAAGACTCGGATGGTTGGGGCCTAACGCCTTTTCGCGGATGGCTAGCGCGCGTTGGTACAGTGGCTCGGCCAGAGCGTATTGGTCTTGGACGTAGTACAGCCCGGCCAGGTTGTTCAGGCTGGTGGCTACATAAGGATGATCCGGGCCCATGTTCTTTTCCATAATTGCCAAGGACTGTTGGTACAAAGGCTCAGCTTTTGCATACTGATCCTGGGTCTTGTAGAGCAAGGCCAGATTGTTGAGGCTGCCGGCCACATCGGGGTGGTCTGGGCTCAGCATGTTCTTGCGAATGGATAGCGATTTTTGGTACAAGGGTTCTGCCTTTGCAAACTGGCCTTGGGTGCGATACAGCTCAGCGAGATTATTTAAACTCGTGGCTACCTCGGGTCGATCGGGCCCAAGTGCCTTTTCGCGGATTGTCAACGCACGCTGGAACAAGGGTTCCGCTTTCGAGTTCAAGCCTTGCGTGTAATACAACTCAGCTAGGTTTGTCACGCTTGTTGCGACATCGGGGTGATCCAGTCCCAGCTTTTTCTCTCGCAAGGCAAGAGACCGTTGGTACAGCGGTTCAGCCTTGCTGTATTTGCCCAGAATAAAGTACACCCCACCCAAGTTGTTGATGCTGGACATTACATCGGGGTGATCGGCGGGGAGGCTCTTGCCGCGGATTTCTGATGCCCGTTCGTACAGGGGCTCTGCATTGGCGTATTTACCTTGGGTGTCATATACCAGCGCCAGGCTGGTGAGACTTTGCGCTACGTCAGGGTGATCCGGGCCCAACGTCAGTTCACGTATCTCCAATGCTCGCTGTAACAATGCTTCGGCACGCGGATATTTTCCGTGGGTGCGATACAGCTCCGCCAAGCTGTTAAGGCTGGTCCCTACTTCGGGGTGGTCTGGTCCTAGCGCCTTTTCTCTAATCGACAAGGCACGCTGGTACAGTGACTCGGCTTTGGTGAACTGTGATTCGGCAGCGTAGACATCGGCCAGGCGTACGATGTGGGTGACCAGATCCAGGTGGTTCGGCCCTAGAACTCGCTCTCGCATAGTCAAAGCGCGCTCGTACAGCGGTTCAGCTTTGGCGTATTGCCCGCGTAGTTTAAGCAAACCAGCCAAATTCACAAGACTGTTGGCAACATCTGGGTGATCAGGGCCCAATGCCCTTTCGCGAATACCCAATGCGCGCTGGTACAAAGGTTCTGCTTTGTCGTATCGACTTTGGGCGCTATATAGACCGGCCAGATTGTTCAGGCTGATCGCCACATAGGGATGCGTGAAACCCAAAGACCTTTCGGCCACCCCGAGTGAATGCATGGCAACCTCAATGGCTCTGTCAATTTTGCCTTGTCGATACAACGTTGCCACCTCGTCGTTCAGTGCCAAGAGATCACTATTTTGGGCGTGCGCTGTATGGTGATTGCCAATAGCGATTGCCAAAGTAGATAGCGCTATCAATAGGCTTTTCAATTGAGTTTTCCTTTGCGAAAGAGTACTAACTTTGGCACAATTGTGCGCTGCCCGTGCTTTGAGTCTACCGAAAGAAACATAGTAGCCGTTACGGGACAGCTTGAATCCAAAGCGGACACAATATGCCACCCAACTCCCCTTCCTGTGAAGCCCAAAATATAGCGAATCCATCGCTACAGCTTAAACAACAATCTGCACCCGGTGGACTCGTCTCGCCACTCAACAAGTTGTTCCAAGAATGGCAAATCATGGGGGAGCAGGGCGGCAAATTCCCTGAATTTTTGTCCAGCAAGGGCTATGGCATCAATGCAGCGTGTGCCGCCAAGTTGGGCCCTGATTTTAAAGACGCATCGAAATTTGTACCCGCAACAGAGTTTGCGAAAGCAACGGCAAAAAGCTTTGATCTGGACCAATTTCCGGGAGACCCCGACAAGTGGGCACGCGATGCAGTCGTGGAAGCAGAGGCGGGGCGCCAACTGGTCGAAACGATTCGCGACCAGCATATTGCCACGCGATTTTTTGGTGCGCTGCAGACCATCGCTGGCGGAAACGAAATTGTGGTTGGCGGGTTTACCAAGGGAGCAGGCGAGGGCGCTCAGGCCCTGGGTGCAGGCCCTGCAATCTATGAAGCTGGGCAAGCCATTGTGGATGATGGAGAAAGTCATGCGAGGGCGGGAACCCAAGCGTTTGTGCACGGTGTGACTAGCGAGAAGACAGAAGATTTTTCCAATCGCTTCTTGGGTACGTTGCAAGTGATTGGTGGTGGCGTTGAGGCACTCGCTGGTGCGGGGATGGTGCAAACAGGTGTTGCGATTACAGGTACGGGTGTGGTCACCACACCGGTTTTTGGTATCGGTATTCCGGCGGTAGTGGGCGGGCCGGCTGTGGCGGTGGCTGGCGTAGCGGTGGGGGCGGATGGGGTGGACAATGTGCGCGCAGGCTGGAAGGCCGTGGCCTCTGGCAAGCCCAGTGAGCCGACTGTTGTTCAGCACGCTGTCCATGCAGGTGTTTTGGAAGCCTCGGGAAGCGAGCGATTGGCCACTGTTGCTGAAGTAGGCGTAGCCCTTGCTACACCCATGGGAGGTGGTGCCGCGGTGGTCGGACAAGTGGGTCGTGCCCGGCGTCTGAATGATACTGAGCGGGAGCTCGCCCAAAGCCAGGGAGAGCTAGCCAGTGCTAAAGCAGAGCTGGAAGAAACCAAGGGTGCGCTGGCGCGATCAGATGCGGAGTTGCATGTAGATCCGCTGACGCAGATTGCAAATCGCTTGGCTTTTAATCAAGACGGCCTCAAGCTGCTGAACCAGGCAAAAAATGGCGAGGTAAATGTCCATGTGATGATGATCGATATAGACCACTTCAAAAAGGTCAACGATACGTATGGCCACAATTTCGGCGATCGGGTGCTAAAGGACGTAGCGGGCGCGCTGAAACAACCGAAGGAACGTCGAGCGGGTTGGGCGAACGAAAGCGATGCGACGGAGTTTGCCAATGCTTACCGCTTAGGGGGCGAAGAATTCGCGATTTTGGTTGCGACGGAGAAGTCGGCACATGGCAGTGAGGCCGCCCTTAGTTTGGCTGAGAAAGTCCGGCAGAACGTTGCAGAGCTTTCGATCCCTTACCGGAGTGAGAAACCCGGCGAAGCACTAACGATGGTGCAACCAAAAGTCTCTGTTGGCGTCGCCGCGTTTAAGGGCGATGAAACATTGGAGAATTTACTGGAGCGCGCGGATAAGGCTTTGTATGTATCAAAAGAAGGCGGACGCAACCGGGTAACGGAAGCGCCATAGCAGTGAGCGATTATGAAGTATGCCACTGCCTGCCCTTAAGCTTTACTCTGCCGCAGATTTCGCATTAGCGACGGTCACAGACGACAATTCCAAGCGCTTAGATCAAGCACTTGGTTATCTACAAACTAGTGCAGAGGGTTACAACCTTGTCCATGAGCTTGCAAGTGATGCATCACTTCGCATTGACATCCCCAATAAAGAAAATTCAAGAAATGTGTTCAACTACCAGTCGAATACGATTGTCTGGCAGCCTGGGTGGGCATTGGCAGTAAAGGGCGATGATGGGAGGGCAATTGGGCAAAGGTCCTCGGCAATGATGCTTGCGCTGATTGGAGCGCAAGCGGTAGACGCTAAACGACGAGTCAGCCCCAACGGTACGCTAGATACCAAAGGCTATAGTAGTGATGCTGAACAAGCGCCCGCAAAACGTGTCAATGTCATTGCGGCGCAGCTTGGCGAGCCACAACTGCACCGTTACTACGTCTTTGACGATGATTGGGTCCGCACAAACGACCCTACGACGTCTGCTGTGGTTAAAAACAAAGACACCAGATTGGGCTTTCGCACGCAAACCATCACCAGTCAGACTCCAAGATTTCCAGTCACCATCACGTACGGGTTCCGGGATGCGAAGTATGCGGAGTCTTACCTTATAAGTGTTGATCAAATCAATGGCAAAGTTCCGCGCGATCAATATGCAGCCCGGCAAGTATTGCAAGGTGCTGGAATGAAACCCGACATACAACTGACACTCAACAGGCCGCAGCAATTTCGTGAACATCATACAAAGGCTACTGAAATCAGTGCCGCAACGCAAGCTTTGAATGCGTTGGATGCCTTATTGCAAGATCCGGTGAAAACTGAGGCACCAAAAATGGAAGTGGCCCTGTCAGAGATGGGATTGGGGTTTACCGGGCTAACGGCGCGTTTGCCATTGTCTGAGCCGGCGCAGCTGCGGCATTTGACGGCTAGAAATCTCAAAGTATTGGGTAAGGCCACCGCCGAACAAATGCTCAAATTGGATCAGGCAATCGACTACCTGAAGAGCAGCCCATCTGCGACTTCCATTTTGCAAACTGCTGCTAATAATCCAAACCTTTTCCTTGTTTTTAATGCAGATCAAAAAATCAGACAAGTTCACGCAGCTGGAAAAGATTTTATTGAATGGGATCCAGCAACCACGGTGACTGTACAAAGAGACAACAATGACGGAGAGGCTTCCGCAGCTTGGGCACTGCTGCATGAACTTGCGCATACAACAGATCCCAATCGAGCGTTGAACATTGCAGTATCCAACTTACCCGGCTATACCAACGCGGCGGAGGCATATGCGGTCGCCAAAGAAAAAAATGTTGGAAGTGAATTAGGAGAGCCGTCGCGCCGCACATACGAAGACATTGGCGCAATTGGGGTGCAGAACAACCCGACAACACGTACGTTCACCAAGTTTGATGGGCCCAACAACATCCTCCGCCAGATGGTGACTAAAACTGGATTTGTAGGCAGTGAAAGTATTGTGGTAACGCAAGACTTTGACAGCTATGGCAAGCCTGTTAGCGTTGTGACTGACGTAGACAACGGATTGGGCTATCGTACCCAAACAGTAAGCAACCACGTGCAAGGCACGGCCGTGAGCATCACCTATGGCTATCGCGGGGAAGGGTCTACAACGCCCTATGTCATTGGTGTAGACGCCATCAATGGCAAAGTACCGCAAGACCCAAATGCTGCGAAAAGCCTGATGCGCGAGATCGGAATCACCCCCAGCATTCAGCTAGAGGCCACTCGACTGATTGCAAGCGATCTATCTGCAGCAATCCGGTTGAATGACAGCCCCGCGACGGTGGAACACGCGATTAACGCAGGCCCAATACGCAAAGGATTGGATGCGCCAACACTACTGCGCTGATCCGACCCCGCTATTGGCTGTCTGCGAAAGAAGATCGACAGACATTCCAAACTCAATAATCTGACCGGTACTCAACGTCAATCGGATACGGCTCTTGGTTGCCGCCTGCTTGGTGAAAAGCCTCCAGCCTTCGAATAAAAGAGGATGGATCCGTTTTGTACAAGGCATCCAGTAATTTTATCGGGTCTGTCGCACGACTCAATTCATCTTCTTTAAAGAAATTGGACGCCTGTGCTGGCATCAAGCCTAATTCTGAAACTATCAACTCGTTTACGTCATGGTCCAACTTGGCCTGCGTGATCAAGGTTCTTCCTATCCCGTCAAACATTTTCTCTCTTTCTTTGTTCATATGCGTCTTGACGTCTGACGCCAAACGCTTTGCCAATGCTTCATGATTCGCACCTTCTTGTACTTTGAAGCTCATGTTCACATCAGGTTCAGAGCTAACGCTATACCAATGAGCCTTGCTTGCTTCGTCCCGGCTCGCCTTGGCGATCTTCAGATGGCTGACTGCATCCTGCCCACGCAGCGGCTCTGCTTCGCCTGGAGTTCGTAATGTTAGGGCCCCATAAGCTGGTGGCATATGCTTACTTTCACGGGTCGCAGCTTGGGAAAAAATCTCTAACGCAGCGCGCTCCGGTACGCCGTAGGTACCCGACCCGAGGTTTTGGTACTCAAACTTTCCGTTGGCATTCTTGGCGACGTCCATGCGCACCGTTTGGTGGTTAAGCTGCTTGGTGATCGTGGTAATTTCACTGTCCGGACCACAAAACCCTTCCATTTTGCAAAGCTTAGAGCCTTCTTCCGCATGATCTAGCTTTAGCACGCTAGCGCTACGGGTATTCGCTGTCATTTCCCAGTTCCACCCTGCCGCTGTGTTGGTATGCCGGTTGGGCCCGGCGATCAGCTCCACATATCCAGAAATCTGAGCGGATGTGCTGAATTTGTCCAAGGTCAGGTCAATATGCCCATGTGCCAAGAGGCCTGGCACAGATTGATTCTTTTCCAATGCAGGTAACTCACTCGCTGTCACCATCCGTTGGAAAATGGCCATGCCTTGCGGATTTGTAAGATCCAGTTCCATAACCGCAGATTGACTTCCATTGTGGGTCTGGATTCCCTGTACCAAAGCCCTTGCAAACCCGGACTTCACTTTCAGCTTTTCGCCGCGATTGGCTATGCGTTCAGTTACACCCCAATCCTTCTCATCCTTTGCCGATTTAGCCATCCCCGTGTTGAATATTCCACCAACGCCGAATTTTTCGATGTTTCTGTCGGTTTCGCCAGACATAACCACGACGCGGGTAATCGCGCCGGTCACAGCGTCGGCTTCGATGGCATTAATCACAATGTGGCGCCCCTGTGCAACGGACGAATCACCTTTCACATCCACAGCTGGCCCGGGTGTGCGAAAGCTTGGGTTGTCTTTTAAGGTGCCTTCGACGCCACGTCCTCCAAAAAAACGCAATTCGCCTTGTGCTGAAGCAATCCATCCGGAATTCAGCGTTACCTGATCCCCAACCTTCATACTCTGCAAGGTAAATGGGTCTGGTAGCGGCAGCTTACCGGTCACAATGTCTTTAAGTCGCTTCTCATTGGTTGTCACTTGGTATGAGGTATCGAGCCCGCCCTCCAGAAAATGGTATTGGCGCAGGGTGTGCATATTCGCTTTTTCGCTGTTGACGCCAAGGTATTCAAGTGATGGCGTTACCGCAACATTGATCGTCGCTGAGCGTTGCACCGTGCCATCCGGTTTCACATCTCTGCCACTCAATTCATATGTCATATTGGTGGGAATCCAAGAATAGAGATTGTGCTTATCCGTTTTCGCCAAGGTCCATTCTGGTGGATTTGTTACAGACCCCAATGGCGGCGCAGAGCCCTCACCCCTGAACTTTGGGGCTGTATGGTCGGTATAGATCTTTAAGTTGGTAGAAAACGCTGATCCTGTGTCAAAACTGTGTTCAAGGACTAAGGCATTGCCGCCTTTTGCAATCAGCGCAGCGGCGGGGGCAGCCAATCCTTTCTTGGCGTTTGTAACGCTGTCAGGAGTCCAACGTGGGGACCCCGGTGTCCTCTCTGGGGAATCTGGCGTTTGTCGAGGAAATGGCAGCCCCGCCGGCGCAACTTGCCTGGCCAAGGCGGCAGCCTGCAGATTGCCATTTATGAAATTGGGCACCACACCTTGAACCATAAACCTGCTCGCTGCCAATTGCGCGTGTTGTGAAGCACGCTGTAGCGAGCCTCCTACACTCGGCTCTGGCACCGGATATAGGGGGCGCTCACTTGGCTGCACAGCTACAGTCGGGGCACCTTTCTCGCTGGGCACTGGGTTGGCGTTCGTCGCCACGCTTTCCTTCGCGACAGGCGGTGCCGTCACTGCTTGCGTGGGTGGTGATGGTTTCCAGTGTGCAGACTTGCTCGCGCTGCCAGCAGGAAGCAATAGTTCAACTGGTTCATATGGATGCAAAACGCGAATTTTTGAGGGGTACTGCCCCACAAAAGACGGGTTCATGCTCGTAAGCCTTTGCAAGTCTACCCCCACATCTTTCGCAATTGCCCACTGGCCTTGCCCCGGCTGCACCGTGTAAATTCCCTTGACAGCACCATCCAGCTTGTTGAGGTTGTCTTTGGGCTGTACAGGCGCTTTGTCGACTTGAGGGGTGTTGTGCAATGTGGGGGACATAGTTGCTCCAGATATTACCCAATTTTGGTTGCTGCTTACCTAAAACTGCTGCCCGCCCTACATTCCCATTCCATAAGGCGACAAATACAATTCCACTTTTTCTCTTTGAGGCGCGGGTGCTGCAGGGCTTTCTTGTGGGGCAGGCTTATTGAGCGCCTCTTGCGTAGGTATTAGCAGCGTCTCGAGCCCAGAGTTGCCTAGCAATTGTTTCTCCGGGGTCAGGTTCAATCCTTGTACGGTCTTTAAAACGAAGCTTCGTTGCTCCGGAGTTCTATCCTTTTGATCTCCATACAATTTGTTAACCTCAATCACTTGTGGCTGTGCGCTATTCATATCGTAGGTCAAAGCAACTTCATGACCCCGTACGTGGCTGGTAACCAGTTGGGTGTGCCCCCCTTTGCCGTCTAGCATGTCTTTGACGCTATTGAGTTTCTTGCCACTTTCAAGATCAAATTGAGTAGCTTCCATCGTATATGGGCCAGGCTTTGCGCCTGTTGTAGCCACTGTGTAGGTCGGACTTGTATCCGTTCCGCGGTACTCCACAATGAGGCGCGCTGTGGGCTCTTCTGTCCCAGTGGGCTTTACGCGCTGCGTATACAGTTTGACTTGCGGTTCAATAAGCTGTGCCGCCACTTGGTTGGCTTTGTTTTCTGCGTAGACCTCTGCACCAGTCATGCCATTGGGGAGGTTCCGTATAGATGCGTGGAGATCCCATTGTGGGTCGGTTGCCTGTGCCGCCGCCTTAATAAGTTGCAATGCAGCAGATTGCACGCCGCCCTCGCGGCCTGGATTGGACGTCCTATTCTCAGTCTCCACCAACGTGCCCGCCACTTTTGGACTCCATTTCAACATGCGCCCATCAAAATCACTCGACGGCCTTTTGACGCCGTCTGCGCCGCCGTTCAGCAACAGCGGAATGGGCTCACCATGATTGCTCTTTACAAGACTAACGAGAAGCTCTTTTCCAGCAGGCACGGATTGCAAATAGCACAGTGCGGCATCCAACTTCAGCAGGTCTGCGTTGGAGTATTGATTGGCACCTGACTCCCCTTGGTGCTTGTCTACATTGCGACCAATAATTGCAAAATCCTTGATCGACACCGGTGTCTTTTTTGGATCTTCCAACGATTTGAAGTCAAGTCCCTGCCACCGCACCGAGTCGGATTGCTTTTGGTCCATACGATCGAGCTCGTCGGCGACATTGTTGTTCCCACCTAGCTTCATCCAATCCAAATCGCCGCGTTTTGCAGTGGTATCGTGGGCGGTGGGGTTGTCTTCAGTAAAAATGTGAAACCCGCGATGCACGTCTTGCCGCGGCTCGCGCAGTTCCTTGGCCACAACATTCGCTCGCTGAACGTATGCGGGCAGCTCGTCATACACAAGTTGATCCAAGTTGGGCGTGCCTGTCTTGTCGCCCTTAAGCGCAGTGGCTTGTGCGCCCAATCTCGCCAACATCAGCGCAGAAGACTGCTCACCCACGCGCCACCCCTCTTCGTTGTAGGCCTCGAAACTGGCATCTGCCATCCAAGTGATAGCGTTGTCCTTGTAGTCAAAATGATTCCAGTGTGGACTATTGCGCACGACGTCCCGTTTGCTGTCTTCTGGCTTGGCAATCGACCATTCGTGCTCATCACTGATCTTGATCTTGAGCGAATTGTCCGCTGCCATTTCGCGAACCACTTCGCGCCCCGTTGCGCCACGTTGGATATAACTCAAGGCCGCATCGAGTTTTGCAACTTTCGCCTCAGTTGGGTTGACGATCGTGAAGTCTTTCGCTCTGAGTGACTGGTCCAATTTGGGTACCGATTCGCTAGTGGGCATACCAAAAAATTCACTGAGCGGAGATGGTTGCGGTTCTGCCATAGCGTTCACATTGTTGAAAAGCGCGTAGTGTATAGAGGTTAATCTGCGCCGTCGACGGATCCTGTAACTGTTTGTAAAACTACTTAACGATTCGAACCATCTCTGCTCTAATCTGCCTCGAACCCACATGCAGGTAAAAGTGGGTAGCGCAGTCCAAAAGTCGTTGCGAGTCTGCTCCTTATCAGGGCTAAATCACAAAGCGGTGCTGAAAAACCTCGGCTATCGGGGAGGGAGGCGATTCGTGTCTATTTCGAAGGGTAGCGCTACCTACTTTGTTTGCGTGCGTGTATTTGTATTGGGTAGCCGCCACAATCTTCTTCAACCGAATCGACGTGTAAACACCATGAAGCTTTTCAAGTCATCCAAAGTTGCCGCCCCTAGGTCTGTGCTTGGGTCTATTGCGTTGGCGGCTGCGTTTTTTTTGCCATCAGGTGTGGCGCAGGCTAGTGTGCCAACGGTGGATGCTGCTGTGGCTGCAATTCAGGCTGCATTCCATGTGCTCGAGGATGGTGTTAAGTGGGCTAAGGATTTTACGCACTATGCGCAAATTAAAGAAAATATTGATCAAGCGAAAGCGGCAAAAGATAAGGTGGAAGGTATTAATTCCGAGTTGAATGCCAAAATTGAAGAGGCGAAGAAAAAAGCCTATGGCGATCTATATGTAGTGCCGGACGACGAGGTGGTGGATATTAAGCGAATAGAATTATTGCTAAATAAACAGTCAACCACGCTCGAGCCGTTCGCGCAAGGTTATTTTGGCGGTCAAAATGTCTGTAGTATTGAGCGGGGTATTGAGGATTATAGTGCTGAAGCTGTTGCTATCGCGAAGGCGGCGCTGCTTGGCGCAAAAACCCAAGATCACCCGCCTGTTGCGCGACTTGAATTCAATTGCGTAGCGCAACGCAACCTAGCCGCACTCGCAATCCAAGAAGATAGAAACCATGCTTTAAAAATGGAGTCGCTTCAAAAAACTCATAATGTTGCAACAATATTGAGTCAAAAAAATGTTGGCGATGATGTGCAGCAACACTTGCGGCAGCTGGCTACTTTTGAAGGTGCGCAAAGTAGTGAGAAATTCAGGCATGAGGCAATAGTAAAAGTATTGAATGTTTACCAAGATATGCTGAAGAGAACCCAGCGGGACATAGAAGTGGTTATGCACCAAGGCATTCAAGGGAAGGGGATTATTTCAAAAGCAATAGCCACTGCTGCTATAGGGAAGGTCTTGGGTGGTGGAAATCTCGTTGCGGTCAACGGAAATCGCCAGGTATCTGATGCTTCAAAAATGTACAACAAGGGTTATGCTCCTTAAGTCACATAGTCAAGGAGAAGTCTCATGGAAATTCTAGGCTATTTCTTTTTTCAGCTGATTGGGCGGTTTGTAGACCAGAAGTTTTTCGAGCTGTCTGAAGCGGTCTATGGAAATCTGGCCGGTATATTGGGTAGCGCTGCGGTCGCCATGTTTACTCTCTACTTTATGCTGACAGGATGGCGAGTGGTTTCCGGCGAATCGCATGAAAGCATGACATCAGTAGTTATGCGGCTGACGAAAATGTTGATACTACTTTCAATACTGTATACCAGTATGGTTACCAATACTTATTTGCAAAATAGCATTCTTGATATACGAACAGTTATTGTTGGTGCGTTCGAATCGAGCGGTAGTGGTGATGGCAAAGATGTGTACAAAAAGATCGATGACAATTTGGACAAAATGGCAATGGGAATGTCCTTGGTCAACGGTGTTAGTGCTGGGGGGGATGTTGGTCTGGCGGAGGCAAAGGGGAGGGCGCTAACCTTGGGCCTAATGGGGCAGGCCACGCCGCCGATCGTGGCGGGCATGCTGGTGTTGCTAAACGAACTAGGCATGCGCATTGCCATTATGTTGGGCCCCATTTTCATTACGGCGTTTATGTTTAAACGAACGGAGGACATGTTTTACAGTTGGGTCAAATTTATGGTCGGTTCCATGTTGTCATTGGGCGTACTTTCGATGGTGATTGGAATTGTTTTTGAACTGACAGCAAAATTCGCGGCAACTATTGTGGCAATAAAGGTTGCTGCCGGTGTAGGTATTGGGTTTGGTATCACTGCAGCGAGTACGGCAATTACCGAGGTAAACGAATCGGTGATGACGGCGGGTTTTGGGGCGGTCATGACAATGATGTTGCTTGCTGTTCCGGTTATTTTGAACAAATTCTTTGGGTCTGATGTTGGTAGCTATAGCTACAACACTTTTAGTGGCAAAAACCAACATTCTGCTAATCCGGCGGGAACCCCTTCGCAGTCCTCGGGTGCGCAGTATCCCGGTGGGATGGGGGGAGGGGGGGCGTCGCACACCACTGCGCCAATTGGTAATACATCCAGTGTGCCTGTGCAATCCATCGCCAATGTGAACACCAGTAATGCCCATAGTGCGGCACAGGCTAGTGGCAGCAGTACCAATGCGGGCGGCCTCACGGGCTCCCGCGGGTTGGCGGCTTAAAACCGCATCCGGTATGGACGCTAATCTGCCCGATTGCCCGGTCATTCATGTGCCACGTGAAATTATGGCGGCGGTGGTGCGGGTGGAATCTGCTCGTAATCCTTATGCGATAGGTGTCGTGGGTGGGCGGTTGGTGCGGCAGCCTACCAATAGAGAAGAGGCATTGGCAACGCTGCGCGATTTGGAAAGCAGGGGCTATAACTACTCAGTGGGTATAGCGCAGGTGAATCGTTCCAATTTTCAAAAATACGGTATTAATAAGGCAAATTTGGCATTTGACGTATGCGCTAATCTGGAAGCTGGTTCCAAAATATTGCAGGAATGCTACTCGCGGTCAAAAGGCAATTGGGGTAATGCGTTTAGTTGCTATTACTCAGGAAATTTTGTTACCGGATACAAGCATGGCTATGTGCAAAAGGTGGCCCAGGCGTATGTGGCCGCAGACGACGCTGCCGCCGTGGCGGGAGCAGATAAGGCAGCAAAGTCCCTGCTGGTAAAACCATCTGTAGTTTCGCCAAGCGTAAGAATTGTTGACGGGAGGCTGGAGGGGGGTGTTGCAATTGGAGTGGAGCATCTAGCCTCCGTAGTTCCTGCGAAAGATCATCTTGTAGGTGAAGTTAAGCGTGCCTCCGTTGCGGCAAAAGAAAATAATAGTGCGGCTGACACGGTGACGATGGTGCGCTCGAATGCGACGAAACCAGAGACAAATAAATTGCGAGGCACCTTGAAAGCATCTGAGCAGAACGATGCGTTTCACGATGTTGCACGGGTTTTTTAGCTGAGGTAGTTAAAAAGTTGTAGGTGTGTTGGTTCTTTAATTTAATCAAATGGAGTTAGGTAAATGAAAACATTGGGTTCAAATACAGCAGCAAGTTCTTCAACAAAACCGCTGCGAGGCTTTGGGCTACTAGCAGCCATGGCGTTGACGAGCATCCAGGCACATGCTGGTACTGGTACTGGTACTGGTACTGGTACTGGTTCTGGTTCTACTGGTGGTGGTGGTGGAACCTTTAAAGCTGACGCAATTGTTTCGCAGATTGAAGGCATTAGTGGCGTGCTGTCAACCGTGTCTATTGTTGTTGTCACAATTGCCTTTGTCTTTGTCGGCTACCAAGTTGCCTTCGGTGGCAAACACTTTAGAGATGTGATGCCTGTTGTGATTGGTGCAATGATTATTGGTGCTGCATCGCAATTGGCTTCAATGGCCACAAGAGCCTAAGTCGTATGCCTCCCAATCCCTTGTGGGGTGGGGGGTGGTTCTAACCAGACATCCAAAATGAAAACCGACACTGTATTTCGAGGTTGTATGCGGCCGGCCCTATTTATGGGCGTGCCGATGGTGCCGTTTATGCTGGCATTCGGACTGTTTACATTGCCAGCCTTGTACTTTTCATTTTGGATCATACTGGCCTTGCCTGTCTCGATATTTGTTATGCAGCAAATGGTCAAATATGATGAACATGTGTTTGACCTTTTGTTTTTGAGACTAAAAACAAAAGCCAAATCCAAGACAGCAAAGAAAATAGACAATTTCACGCTGCTCATTAGTCCGGCGGATTCGGAAAGTAAATGATATCCACCAAGCCAAGCAGTGGGATCTGCCAATTTATCCCGTACTCTTCACACGTACATCCGCAGGTTGTCAAAACCACAGGCGGCGACTATTTGGTGTGCTTCAATTTAAAAGGGTTCCCTTTTGTAGGGCGTGAGGAGTGGGAGTTGGAGCACCGGCACCAAACGTTTAACCGTCTGCTGCAGACCCTGCGTGCGCCAGACTATACCAACGTAGCGTTTTGGATGCATGATATTCGACGCCGCACGCATGTCCGCCTAAAGAGCGATTTTGTCGACCATTTCAACCAAGATTTGAACGACAAATACTACCAGCAGCTCAATGATGTCAATTTGATGCAAAACGAGCTGTTTCTAACATTGATCTACCGCCCTGCTTCCGCAGGGTCTGGTCTTATGATGGCGTCCAATTTCGCGGACATTCGTCGTACAGAGGAGGGTAATGTCGCCAAAATGCTGGAACTGGCGGCTAGCGCACAGGCGTCGCTGGTCGATTACGAGCCTTACCGCATGGGGGTTTATAAATCGTCGCAGGGTGTTGAGTTTTCAGAGATATTGGAGTTTTTTGGCTATTTGGTGAATCACGTTGATGAGCCTGTGCCGGTGTTGACCGCTCGCATTGCAGACTATTTGCCCACCAGCGAACACCTGTTCAATGAAAAAGTGGGCAACCACATGATTCGCACAGCCAATGGTGCGCGCCATTACGGCACTATTCTCAATGTCAAAGAATACCCGGAGGTTACATATCCTGGTATCTTGAATGGGCTTAAGTATATTGATATGGAATATACGCTCACGCACAGTTTTTCTCCCATTGCGCGTATGGATGCACTCAAGGCGCTGGAGTTGACAAAAAGTAGGTTGATATCGACCAGTGACAGGGGTGTTAGCCAAATTGTTGAGTTGGACCAAGCTCTGGATGGGATTAGCTCTGGCAATTTTATCTTGGGTGAGT
The DNA here is from genome assembly GCA_964468905.1 of uncultured Rhodoferax sp. Taxonomy (GTDB): domain Bacteria; phylum Pseudomonadota; class Gammaproteobacteria; order Burkholderiales; family Burkholderiaceae_C; genus Allorhodoferax. The sequence goes on from CAYXWW010000016.1 coordinate 26,159, forward strand.
ACCACTTCTCATTGTGCTTATATGCGGACAGTGTGGAGAAGTTGGACAAAAACGTATCCGAGGCGCGTGCCGTCTTGTCCAATGCTGGCTTTGTGTCTACGCGTGAGACCATGGCCAGTATGGCGGCAATGTATTCTCAGTTGCCGTGCAATTGGGAATACCGCACCCGCAAATCTAACGTAAGCTCACTCAACTTTTTGGGCCTCGCTCCGCTACACAATTTTGCCGGAGGAAAACCCCATGGCAACCCATGGGGAGATGCGGTTACGGTGCTGCAAACCACCAATTCTCAGGCATTCTATTTCAATTTCCATGCCACCAGGGGTAATGAAGACTCTACGGGTGAAAAGGCATTGGCAAATACCATGGTCATCGGCAAATCGGGCACTGGAAAGACAGCGCTCATTAACTTCTTGCTCTCGCAAGTGCAAAAGCTCAAGCCAAAGCCAACCATTTTCTTCTTTGACAAAGACCGTGGTGCGGAGATTTTTGTGAGAGCTTGTAGCGGTCGGTACTTGGCGATAGAAAATGGTGTGCCAACCGGGTTTAACCCCCTGCAGTGTGAAAATTCTGAAGAAAACATCATGTTTTTGGTGAATTTCATCAAGCTGCTGAGCGAGAAAGAGAAGTTTGCCGCAAGTGAAGATGAAGACATAAACCGAGCGGTGCGCGCCATTATGGATACTCCCATTGCCCTGCGCACTATTACCAATTTGCAGCAAGGCCTGCCCAATTTAGGTGATGATTCTATTTACGCGCGCTTGCGAAAATGGACGCGGGCTGGCTATTTGGGCTGGGTTTTTGATAATGACCAGGACAAAATTCGCTTTGATGATGCGCACATTATTGGTTTCGATTACACCGAGTTGCTGGATAACGCCGAAGTGCGGGTGGCGGTTATTACCTATCTTATTAAGCGTATGGAAGAGCTTATTGATGGCCGCCCATTCATCTATGTGATGGATGAATTCTGGAAAATTCTGGACGGCGAGGGTGGTCTGAAAGAATTTGCCCGAAATAAGCTCAAGACCATTCGTAAGCAAAATGGCTTAGGTATATTTGCCACACAGTCGCCTGAGGATGCACTAAAGAGCGACATTTCGGCCTCGTTGATCGAGCAAACCGCCACACTGGTATTGTTGCCCAACCCCAATGCAGACTATGAAGATTATGTCAATGGTCTGAAACTCACCAACACCGAGTTTCATGAACTTAAAAAACTCGATGAGCGAAGCCGAAGCTTCATGGTCAAGCAGGGCCACAATTCAGCCATTTGTCAGCTCAAACTGGGAGGACTGCCCGATGGGCTGGCAGTTATATCAGCCAGCACAGACAATATTGCCATTATGCATAATCTGATCGACAAGTTGCCCGATATAAACGGCACAGAATCTAGCAGCGTTTTCAAAATGGTAGCACCTAAAGACTGGCTGGGTGATTTCTATGATGGCAGAGCCGGAGTAAAGGCGAAAGCCTTGCAAAAATGATGCAACCCGGCACGCGGTTCAAGGCAGTTATTGTCATTTTGCTCGGGCTAACGGCGCTCGTGGCGGGTGCGTATTTGTCTGGCGTGTTTTACCAATACAGCGTATTCAAGTCGGCTTCGCGTTTATCCGTCGCTTGGGACACGTATTGGAAGGTATTTGAAAATACAGACTTTGCTACACCGGCTGGAAGAAACGTTAAGGACTTCGGCATTTTTGGCTTTGGCATTCCTTTGCTTGGCTGGTTGTTCTTAACTTACAAAATATTTGCAGAGCAGCCCACATTGTATGGCGATGCCAGATTTGCCTCTGCTTCCGAAATGAAGTCGCAAGGTCTGTTTGACAAGAAGCCTGATAGCTTGGTTATTGGCCGGGCCAATGGAAGATATTTGTATTACAGCGGCCAGCGCTTTGCACTGCTCGCTGCCCCTACGCGGTCGGGCAAGGGGGTTGGCATTGTTATTCCCAATTTGTTGCTGTATGGCGGCTCGTGTGTGGTGTTGGATATTAAACAAGAAAATTTTGACCTGACCAGCGGCTACCGCCAAAAGCATGGGCAAGAGGTATATCTCTTTAACCCCTATGCTGTGGATGGTCGCACGCACCGCTGGAATCCGTTGACCTATGTATCAACTGACCCGCGGTTCAGAGTGTCAGACATTAGCAGTATTGCTACCATGCTGTATCCAGCCAGCATCGATGGAAAAGATTCTTTTTGGAAGAACCACTCTCAAAATGTATTTATAGCTTTTGCGCTGTATTTGTTTGAAAATCGGGATTTTCAAGCCAAGCTGGGTTGTCCGGCAGAGTTGCTACCCCCGGTCACGCTGGGCGCGATGTACCGCATGTCGTCTGCAGAGGACGTGCCTATTAAGGAGCACTTGCAAGCGTTAATGGATTTGCAATTCATTAGCCCTGCATGCAAAACTGCATTGGCTGGAGTTATCTCTCAAAATGATGAGGTGTTTGCCAGCATCTTGGGGACGTTTAAAGAACCACTGCTTCCCTGGCTAAACCCAATTGTGGACGCGGCAACTTCGGCAGATGATTTTTTGCTGTCAGACTTGCGAAAGAGAAAAATCACCATTTATATCGGCATATTGCCAAACAAGCTTTCTGAATGCAGAGGTATTGTCAACTTGTTTTTTGCACAGCTTGTCAATGAAAATACTAGGGAGCTCCCTCAAGCCAACTCGGCGCTCAAGCATCAATGCCTTTTGTTAATGGATGAATTCACGTCCATTGGTCGGATAGACATTTTGTCCAAAGCAGTTAGCTTTATGGCGGGCTATAACCTGAGGTTACTTCCCATTGTGCAATCGCTGGCGCAACTGGATTCAGTCTATGGCAAAGACGATAGCCGCACCTTTGTAACCAACCACGCATTGCAAATTATCTACACGCCCCGCTTACAGAGTGATGCCAATGACTATTCCGAAATGCTCGGTTATACGAGCATCAACAAAGAGAGTGTTAGCCGGGGTAAGGAAATCAGCAGAACACGCAGCGATGAAAAGCGTGCGCTTATGCTGCCACAAGAGATAAAAGCGCTGAGTATGGAAAAAGAAATACTGGTTATGGAAGGACTTTCTCGGCCTATCCTCTGTGACAAGATTTTCTATTACAAAGACAAGTCATTTACGGCCAGGCTTTTGCCCAAGGCAAGCGTTCCTGTGCTGGCCTGAAACTGAGATAGCGAACTGAATATGAAGTCAAAAGTACTAGTGAAGTTGGCCCTGGTGTCTGGTGCAGCGATGCTTGTCATTGCGTGCTCTGCGCCGCAGGCGCCAGACTTTGAGGGGCGCTGGAAGCCCTTAAACCAGTTTGAAAAAAAAATAAGGGTTATACCCAAAACTCGGCCCTATGCGTATGAGGTTATCCAGTTGGATACCACCTTGGCCAGTGTGCTGGAGCGCTGGGCATTGGATTCAAAAGTCAAGTTTAAGAGCAGTTGCGATAGTGACTATTCACTTCCTACCAGTATCACCCAGCTCAAGGCGCCCACGCTGGAGCAAGGTATCAAGCAGGTGAACGACATATATTTGCAGCAAGGCGTGCAGGTAGGCTTTAATAGCGCTGAGGGGGTACTCAATTTTGACTGCAAGCCCTTTGAATTGTCTTTTCCGCAACCATGAACTGTTGCACTTATTTTTTGTACTGGTAAGCCATTATGTTCTCAAAAAAGAAACCGCCAAGCACTGGGGCAGCGGGTGCGACGCACAAGACGAGCGCGTCGAGCGTTATAGAAAAATCCATCAATTTTGAAGCAACGCTGACAGAAACTTTCCGCAAAAGCGAAAGGCGCGCCTGGATGGTGGCCATGGGTGCCGTAGCCATCGCCTTGTTAATGGGCATCGGCATGATGATGATGTTGCCGTTGAAGGAAAAAGTTCCCTATTTGGTAATGGCAGATCCCTATACCGGCACCAGTACGCTGAGCAAAATCACCGATGACTTTTCAACCAGAGGCATAACAACGAATGAAGCGTTGAGCAAGAGTAACGTGGCGCACTTCTTGATTGCGAGGGAATCTTATGACTGGGACTTGTTTGGTCGTCGTGACTGGAATACTTTCTTCTCCATGGCCGACGCAAATGTTGCGAAGAACTTCAGGAATTTGTTTGAAGCAGATAATCCAAGAAATCCTGATAAATTGTATGGTCAGTCACAGTCCGTACGTGTCAAGATAAAGTCACTAGTTTTGATCGCAAATAATAGAGGCGTGATTACCGGAGCAACGGTACGTTTTGACCGTCTCATTATTGATAAATCGCAAGCGCGGATAGTGGGTGCAGACGCCAATGTGGCAACAATGGCCTTTGAATACAGAAACAACTTGGCCATGGCAGAGGAGTTGCGCGTTGAAAACCCACTCGGGTTTAGGGTTTTGTCGTATCGCGTGGACCCGGAGACCGCTACGCCAGCCAGTGTCGTAATGGCGCGTGAAGTGGCCGAGCAAGCTGTCCAAGCTCCGGTGCCGCAAACTATCCAAGCTCCGGCCCAGTAGAGTAGTCAATTCCCACATGACAGCAACCAATTCATACTAATCTGTAAGCCCTCAAAAATGAAATCACTACTTAATAATTTCAATCTACGCAAGACCTGCTCTGTGCTCGTCATGTTGGCGGCATTCTTGAGCCAAGCCGACGCGCATGCACAAGGTCATGCGCAGCGCACCTATGTTTACAACCCCAATGCCATCTATACGGTCAACGCGGGTTTGGGTTTGGCAACCCAAATTGTGCTGGATCCTTCGGAAAAGGTAAAAGATTTTGGCACAGGCTTTAGCTCGGGGTGGGATATTGTGCGTCGCGATCATATTTTCTATCTAAAGCCAAAGGCGGTGGATGCGGAAACAAACATGTATATTCGCACTGACAAGCGCTCATATATGTTTGACCTGAAGATTGTTTCCAAAGACTGGAAACGTGTGGATGAGGCAAAAAGAGCTGGCGTAGTGTATTTGGTGCAGTTCACCTACCCCGACGCGGAGGATTTGCAAAAGGCATTGTCTATTGCAAGCACCAATGCAGGTGGCGAGGCGCCGGTCATTAATCCAACGCAGCCTAAAAACAACCCTTATTTTAGCTACCACATGGATTATGACTATTCAGCTGCAGACTCCGATAAGTGGCTCGCGCCGCAGCGGGTTTATGACGATGGGCAAGTGACCTATGTGCAAATGCCAGTCACAGCCAAGAGTCCGGTGTTTTTCGGACGCGGAACCGAATCCGGCGAAGAATTCATTGTAAACGTTACGGTAACCGACCGCCTGTACAAGCTGCACGGTGTGTATCCATTTATTATTATCCGCAATGGCACCACAGCAGTGGGTGTGCGTAGGCGCTAATAGGGCGCGTTGGGTCACATAATGCAAACTAATCGAAATTCTCCCACGCCCGGCCCAGACTCTGCTTCTGGTCCAGTCACCGAAGGCCACTCGCGGTTTAACCAGGACATTCCACCTCTGGGCGTGGATACATCCGGGTCTGTAAACAAAAAGGGCTTGGTATTTCTCGGCATGATCGGCCTAATTGGTATGGCTGCAGCTTTTTGGATGTTTAGTGGCGGTGCGAAGCGACAGACGGCTGAGGTAAAAGCTAAGCAACAAGAAGCCGTAGCGATTCCAGCGCCCCCGAGGCAGTATCCAGAAGACAAGCAAATGCTGGCGACAGCGCGGACCAATTCGAGCGCAGGGCTTGCTTCTGGCGGGGCGACGGCGATTCCACTGGCTTCTGATGCGCAATCTGTGGGTGGGTCCAACGGAGGTGCCAGAGGTGCCAACAGCGTAGCAGGTGCGAATTCCGCAGGTGGCGGCACTGCGCCCTATGACCCCAAAAACCCTTCGCTCGATCAACGCCGTGCCATGGATGCATTGCTGATTCAGCCCTTTCAAGTGACTGAGAAAGTAAAAGGGGGAGATCAAGCAGCGCCGGTGGATGATCCGAACACATTGGTGCGAAGGCGCACTACAGATGGCGGCAGAGTTTCGTATACAGCGAACACCGCCGCAACAGCCGGTGCTATGGAGTCTTCTGCGGGGGCTGCTGAAAGTACGTCTACGGGTGACCCCATTAAGGATGCAAGGGCATTGTTGGCGAATGTGGTTGCAGGTAAGGGTGTGCCAGGATTTGGTGGTGCTGGAGGTGGCGGTGGGCTTGGTGGACAGGGGGGGGGGCGCAGTGCTGCCAATGTTTCGCCGGATGATGGGGATGTGGGCGGGCCTAACACGTTGCCGGCCACAGCGTTTCCCGTGCAGGCGGCACGCAAGATACCAAGCAATGCTGATTTTTCCATCTTGCAGGGTACAGCCATTCGCTGCCTAATGAACACGCGGCTTATTTCGGATATACCCGGTCAAGTGATGTGCACTGTTACTGAGAATATATTGTCAACCAGTGCTCGAAAGATATTGATTCCCAAGGGCACTAAGGTCATTGGTGAATATGGTGGGCAGGCCAATCCTAGTTTGGAACGTGTAGGTATTATCTGGAACCGGCTTATTACGCCAGCAAATATTGATATTGCGCTCGGTAGCCCTGGCACAGATCCGTTGGGCAGCACGGGTGTGCCTGGTTATGTGGATGAAAAATGGCGCATGCGCTTGGGTGCGGCGTCGTTGATCACCTTGACGTCCGACATTATCAAAATTGCGCTGCAAAAGAATGCACCAACCACTACTACGCAATCGATCGATCAGACTACAGGGCGAGTCACTACCACGGAAGTGCCCTTTGACAGTGCCACTGTTAAGTTGATTGCTAGGGCACCTGATCCATTCCTGGCGCGTGTATTGAACATGCCGGCGACCATTATCATTCAGCAGGGCACGATGGTTGCGATTCAAACCGCCAAAGACATGGATTTTTCCAATGTCTACGAGAATCAATAATGATTGATAACGAGCCACTGCTGGATGTCAAGGCGGCATTCCTGGACTACCAATTCCAGATTTTGGGTATTCATGGGCTGCTGAATGAGCCCGGTGTGACAGAGATCAGTATAAACAAACCCGGTGAGGTGTATGTGGAACGATCAACCGGGTGGCACCGGGTGGTGGTGGAGGAGCTTACGTTTGATCGGGCGCGCCAGTTTTGTACTGCCATTTTAAATGCCAGCAATACTGGGCAAAGTATTACAAACGCGCAGCCTTTGGTGTCGTTTACTTTTCCTACAGGGCAGCGTGCACAGTTTGTCATGCCGCCAGCATGTGCACCGGATTCTATTTCGATCACCATTCGAGTGCCAAACAAAAACAACTTCACGCTAGCCCAATACAAATCTTCGGGTTTCTTTGATCGATTGTCAGAAGCTGTTCCCATTATTAGCCCGCACGATGCAGAGCTTATTTCACTGAAAAACGAAGGTAACTATGCCGAGTTTTTCTCTAAGGCAGTGCAATACCACAAAAATATTGTGGTCGCCGGGGCTACCGGTAGTGGTAAGACGACATTTATGAAATCTTTGGTTATGCACATATCACCCGAAGAGCGGCTGGTAACGATTGAAGATGCGCGCGAGTTATTTTTAACTCAGCCCAATATCGTGCATTTGCTGTATTCCAAAGGCGGACAGAGTATTGCCAAGGTAAGTGCCAAGGATTGTATGGAGGCCTGCCTGCGTATGAAGCCAGACCGCATTTTGTTGGCCGAATTGCGGGGCGATGAGGCATTTTTCTTTGTGCGCAATTGTGCATCAGGCCATCCGGGCAGTATTACCAGTTGCCATGCAGGGAGTGTGGGTCAGGCATGGGAGCAACTTGCACTCATGATTAAAGCCTCTCCCGAAGGCTCAGGTTTGGAGTATGACGTCATTAAGCATTTATTGCGGTTGACCGTGGATATTATGGTACATATTCACAGCATAGGCGGTAAGCGGATGATAACGGGGGTCGAGTTTGTGCCAGAGACGCGGTTTGCCGCGTCTTGATTTTTGTGTGCAGTGGAACTACTTTAGTAATTATTTCTGGAGGTATTGATGTTTAGAAGATCTCTTTTGGTATTCGCCATGCTGGCGAGTTCGGGGTTTAGTTACGACGCATTAGCGGCGACAGCCGAAGAAATGATGCTTCAGCGGCAACAGGAGCAAATTGAAGTAATGAAGAGGCATCTCGCATCTCCAAGTTTGAGCGCTGACGATAGAGCGGCGCTTAATGCTCAGATTCAGATGCAGCAGAGCCAGATGCAGTTGATACAGCAGAATGGAATCGAGGCGACAAAAGCGGATTTGCTTGCCAAGCAACGCAATTCAGTAACGGATCAGGCGGATCTGGCGAAAAAGCTCAATGAAAGTGAAGCAGATCGCCAGAAGCGAGTCGAAGGCGCGAGGAAGGCTGGCGATCTCGAGCGAACGACAAAGGTGGCAGAGCAAGATGGCGCAAAGCGTCAAGCGAATCTCAAGAATCGTGCAGAGACGCGGGATGCCAACCCGCTAGACGCAACAAAGACTTTGGCGTGTACAGCACTTATGTGTTCACTTTCTCCAACCAGGCCGAAGCAGTGTGTGAAAGCTCTTTTGGATTATCCAAAAGAGGCGCTGAAGAATATTGGTCGGCACCCAACACCTTCGAAGATTAGAAAGGCTCTGAAGAATTTTCTTAAGCTTTGTCCGAACGAACATAAGGATGAAGACGCTATGGCAGATGAGGCTGCAGGAAAGGGACTCGACGAACTTTCCTTGGCTTGTCGCATGGGGATAAAGGAGGCTTGCTATGAAGAAGCGGCCCCGGTTGGAACGAACAACACGTCTCAGTATAAATACTACTGCGAAGAGGAAATGGCTAGGTCAGGATCGAATAGTGAAGCCTATGGGAGATGTGTTGGGTCCCACGGAACTACGGATCCACTGCCCTTCAGCGCGAATATAGGAGGCCCGGTCACTCCTACTATCCCCAAGTACAAGTACTATTGTGAAGAGGAAAAGGAAAAATACGGATCAAATAGCGAGAGCTATGGAAGATGTGTCGGCTCCCATGGAACCATGGATCCACTGCCCTGATTGCAAGGCGGTTCTTAGCCAGAATTGCCGCCACTCCCTCTTCACATCCCCCAGCTTTGCAACGAAGCCGGGGTCTTGGAGTAGGGTGGGGTCGCGCGGGGGAAAACAGCTGGATTAATGTGTCTTGAGGTAAAAAATCTAGAGCTACTATGAAGCTAGGTGATGGGTCCACAGAGGTTTTGAAGTGGTTGGCAGTTGTCGCAATGACTTGCGATCATGTTAATAAGTACTTATTTAACAGCACACTGCCTTACCTATTTGAAGTTGGCCGTATTGCATTGCCGCTATTTGTCTTTGTTCTGGCGTACAACCTAGCTAGACCAGAATCATTGACCAAGGCTGTATACAGGCGCATTGCTGCACGACTTGGCGGTTTTGCGGCTCTTGCTGCTATTCCGTACATTTTGCTGGGAACTGGCGTCGAATATGGCTGGTGGCCATTAAACGTATTGTTCACTTTGCTTCTGACAAGTGCTGTGATTTATTTTTTAAATTACGGTGGAGTATTCGGATTTGCGGTTTCGGCATTGATTTTTTCGGTTGGTGGCGCGGTAGTCGAGTTCTTGTGGATTGCTGTTGCCATGGGTGCCGCCACATGGGTAGCGATCCGGTTCAATTCATATTTTTCGGCTTTGATTGCAGTGTCATGCTGCTTTGCACTGGGTCTTGTCAATGGCAATTATTGGGCCGCCATGGCAATTCCATTCATTGGGCTGGCGGTGTTGGTTGATGTTGATTGCCGTCGCTACAAATATTTCTTCTACGCTTATTACCCGCTGCATTTGACAATACTGCTTCTCATCAGAATACCAATGGGGAAAGCAGGGTATTCTTTTATGGGCGCTTGAACGCTGGCAGTAGTTTTTGGCGATAGCTCCCCTTACCACCACTCACTGTTCGTATCCTTCAGTCGGGCGACAATGTCAGAGTCGTGGAGCAGGATTGAGCACAGATCTGCTTCGCCAGACCCGTGCGAGCGGCGCTTTCAAGAGGAAGGTGAACGCCAGCAATCTCTCGGTTGCGTGCGATATTGTCGACGTCCACCATCAAGTCTGCTGCGTCACTACTTGCTTGTTGCCTTCACATGTAGTTCCCGATATAGCGGGTGCTCGGTCGCAAACCATCGATCCCAGCACGTAAAAAAGATCGCATAGTTATATTGGTAGCTGCTGTGGTGCAGGTCATGGTGGGTGTTGGTCACCAACCAACGACAAAATTTACTCGAGGTAAATCGCTCTGGGAACACTTCGTAGCCTGAATGTGCCAAATAGACTTTCAAATATATGGCATACATTGCCCATCGTGCCGTGTCCGGGTGCAGGGGTAGCACCAACGGTAACAAAAATTCTGTAAAAACAAGAGTTGGCACAATCTCCAAGGGTGAAAACTGCAGTTGTGTCAAAACACCCGTTTTGGTGCTCAAATGGTGCGTGGAGTGGATAAGCTGGTATAGCCAACCCCTGTGCATCAGGCGATGGATGAAATAAAACCAACAGTCAAAGGCAATAATAAAAATGCAGAAACTGAATACTGTATATATCATTCCAAACTGATGCATGTCACGATAGGTTAATCCATAATTCTCGCCCTTTGCGGTTTGAAAAATAATCAAAAGCAATAATGATGCGCTGAGCCAAAATAACAAAAACGATATTTCTTGGAGGAATTGTTTAATACGCCAGGGTTTGTCTGCCTGTATTGCGTGGTGATGAATTCCAACTAAACGGGCAACCTTTACTAGCACTAGCGTGAGAATGATTAGAACCACAATGATCAACGTGCTACCAAATGTATACATTAACCACAGTTTCGGCGTGGGTGTTTGTGAGAAAGCAAGAAGTTCAAATCTGCACCAAGACGGAAAGTGGGCGAATATTGAATTGTCAAGTGCGGCAAGTAAGCTGACATGATCTGCCGGTGACGAGTGGGTGGCTAATTCTCGATGGCCTAAATAGAAAGCTCCGGCACCGCAAACCAAAATGCACAGAAAAACTTGGACCAGAAAATTTAAAGGGTAGCGCAATAGTCGATTATTGGCATAGGCATTCCCTTTTGATTTATTGCTGGCGGACATACTCTTCTGGCAGTGTGATGTTGAGGTGTGCGCTGTCAGGTACTTGCTTTCAGGGGCACACGGCCGGAGCATCCTTGCCGAGCGCTGGTATGACTTGCGCCATGGTCCGATGGCCTTCCACAATGGACAGTGCGGGTATCAAGGGCTGGGCGGTTTCAGCCGTTTGCAACGCTTTGTCAAACGCCGCAATGGTCATACATGCGAGCGCTGTGCGGTCTGAAGGTGTGACTTTGTCCTGTAGGCTTTGCACGTTTCGTTGGGTTCTCTCAATCGCCGACTGCCCAACTGCTCCTTGCTGCGCAATCAGAAACGCCCCGTAGGCGAGGCCTGGATTGACCTTGACACCGATGCCGTCGCGCAAAAGAACCCCCAGCGCGTTCAACCCCTCCAGATTGCCCACACTCCACGCCGCTGCAAACCACCGATACGCTAGAACGTAGTCGATGCTGCTCGTGTCAGAGCCCAAATAGGACAGGCCCAGCGCATGCGCTGCGGAGCCGTCGCCTTGTTCGGCCAAGCGCGTGTAGATCGTCCGCATCATGGGCCAGTCGCCTCGGTCGCGTGCAGCAATGGCTGCCTCTTTGCTGGCATAGGGTCGAAACGGCACATTGCTCGAGAACTGCGTTTCGACCTCTGGCGGCACGCTGTAGTCGGGCGCTGTGCGCATCTTGCGCAGGGTCTTGGAAAACTCACCAACCTGGGTGTAGCCCTTCTTGGTGCCAATGTTCTTAATGTCGAACCCGGAATCTTCGTAAGATCGCAGGGCATCAGTACACCCTTCAACGGTTGGCGGCTGGCGGTGGAAATGGGTCTTGGCATTGCTCAAAATAGCGCTGGACAAGGTGCTGAGGTAAGCACTGGACTCGCGCTGGTGTTGTTCTGCACTTACCGACTTGGCATGATTCAGGAACTGATGCATCCATACCCGTGCACTGATGACGTCGTCTTTGTTTCGGTCATACCAGGCCCGTGCGATGCCTTCGACACGGGGCGCTTCGGCTGGCATCAGCGCGCCGCACTCAACGCGTAGCATCTGTAGGGTCAACTCTTGGGCTTGCACGTAGCCAGCCGCTGCAGTGCGGCGTTCTACCTCTGCTACAGGCAGTGCGCTGACGGGTGAGGCTACCAGGCGAGTGCAGGTGATCAGCAGCAAGCTGGCAAGAACGGCTTGCCAATAGAAGGGAGTATTGATGGTTCGCATAGAAGCAGTTTAGCGTGGTGATTGGTCTGCCAGTGCAGCTTTACCCAATGTGCAAACGCTGCAAGTAGCCGTGTGTGCGCTGCCTGGTTTGTAGGCGCCCATCAGTCGAGCTTGAAACCAATCTCGACCTGTGCAGTGCGCACTTCTTTCAGGGGAGCAAAGCGCCATTTGGCAACGGCTTCGGCCGCGGGTCGCCCCAGCTTCTTGTCGGTAGCGGACACCACGGACACATTGGACACACTGCCATCCATTGCAACACTAAAGGCAATCCGTACTTTTTCGCTGTCAGAATTGGACTCGAATCGGCGCGGCACAACCGGCTGAACCATTTCAATGATGCGCAATTCCTCTGGCTCATCGTCCACTGTTGCCTCAGCCACTGCCTCTGGCGTGCTGTTGCCCTCTGGGGCGCCTTGCCCGTTTGGTGCATTCGTCTGCGATGGGGGCACGTAGGCTGCAACTTGCAAAGGCTCGACAGACGCCTCGGACTTCTCTGGACTCGCAGACGCAGCTACAGAAGCGGTGTCGGGCCTGCGCGGCGCGGGAGTGGCTACTTCAGTTCGTGGGCGCGGTTTGGGCGCTTCTGTTCGTCGGGGTGCATCAGCAAATAGCTTAATAAAGCGAAACACACTGTCGGTCTGGCGCTGTGCCTTGTCTGCTGCCGCGGCACTGGCCGAACTCGGCGCCGCTGAAGCCGTGGGAGCTTGTTGCGCGTAAGTAGTCGCAGCAATGCACAGGGAAGCAACGCTTGCGCAGCGGGCCAAAAAAGTAGCGACAGAAAACGGAGTGGGGTGAAGCAACACGAATCTTGATTGGAAAAAACAAACGCAGAGGGAAGCAAACGAGGTCGCAAGCTCGCGCCGAGTATCCAGCCAAAATGCACTCGGCTACTATGGTGATTACCCCGATGCCATCCACGCAATAAACATGCGGAAGTAGTGGTCGGATGCGCCTCATCGAAGTCGCTGAAAATGCGTGTAGTCAAGTAAACCTTTTCGCGGAATGTTGCCATGTCAATTCTGGAAACCCACATCAACACCCGATCGGATGCGTTCACGGCCAATGCTCGCGCCATGCAAGCACTGGTCGACGATTTGGGAGCGCAGACAGCGCGGGTAGCACTTGGCGGTGGCGATGCCGCGCGCGCCAAACACACCGCGCGGGGAAAGCTGTTGCCGCGCGACCGTGTGCAACACCTCCTGGACCCCGGCACTCCGTTTCTGGAGTTGTCGGCACTTGCGGCAATGGGCATGTACCCAGACCGCGACGGCAGCGACAGTGCGCCCTGCGCCGGTGTGATTGCCGGTATCGGCCGCGTTAGTGGCGTGGACTGCATGATTGTGTGCAACGATGCCACGGTTAAAGGCGGAACCTACTATCCCCTCACCGTGAAAAAGCATTTGCGCGCGCAAGAGATCGCGCAGCAGAACCATTTGCCCTGCATTTACTTGGTGGACTCGGGCGG
>CAYXWW010000017.1:0-38871 GCA_964468905.1 uncultured Rhodoferax sp.
CTTCTGGAGCATTTTTGCTCTGGAAGCCGCGCCAGTGCTGGTTGTCAGCAACCACCGCAAGGGTGTCTACAACCGAGTCAACGGAATTCGTAGCGAGCTTGATGAATGGACTATGCGGGAATACAACCGCGCAGAGCTACCCAGTGAAGTGTTCTTTGACCTCTACTATCACGAGTCTGGCAACACCTATGAAAGCTCACTTTCCGAAAAAGACCGACTGAAACATGCCCACAGCTTGGAAGAAGTGAAGCGCATTCTGGCGGCGCACTACCCGGACAGTAAACCGCTGCGCACCGTCTTGAATAAAGTCGAAGGAGCAATCAAGTCAATGCAGACTTGGGGTGCTTAGATGTGTGGTGACAGGTTCCATCAATTTAAGGGAACCTGTCACCATTTCTGCGGCTGTCTCGAAAAACATAAATGGAACACATAAACCACCACCCTGCAATTGTTCAACCGAACTCGCCACTTAGAAGAATACCCGCATCATTTAACGTGAGGCAGCGTGCGTACTTCGATGGAATCGTCTACTCCATTGAAATCGCTGACATGGCATACCGGCGACTGAGGGAAACGCTTTGGAGCATCTCGAAGAGGGTTGATGAGGACGACGATATTCACGAGTATGTCCATGCTGTCGCTGATGCTTGGCTGGCTATCGACTCTCTCAACCGTTTGAGAGCACTTTGTATGTCAGCACCATTGATCGCTGAAGCGGAATACTGTCGAGGCTTTGTCCAGAACTTGCATCCGGTAAAAGGTATGCGAAACAACGTGCAACACCTAGACGGTCGAATCGACATCATGGTCAGAAAGAAGCAGCCTGTATGGGGGTCGCTTAGCTGGGCCGTAGTTACTGACAATCCCCCTACAAAAGCCAGACTTCACACATTGGTTGCTGGGTCATTTAGGCCGGGCGAACATGAGATGGTCGATATCGGTGGGCGAAGTTTTTTGATGCCCGTGGACGCGATAACTTTAACCGCAGGTGGCGAGTCGTTGGAACTCAGCGAGTTGATGGTTGCCACAGCGGATTTCACTGCGCTGGCCGAGGCTGATTTGAGTCAGCTAATTCAGCCAGGTGAGCCGTACACCAGAGACTTGCATCTCATGACCGAGATTACGTTCAACGATAGCCAAGTGCCATCTGGAAAACTAAAGATTACGTTTTCCTGATTCATGTTTGCTGCCGCTTCGCATCACAAAGTCCGCAGCACCAAAATTCACAGTAGGCTAGGCGTCTTGTTCGAGAGTGGTCTGACATAAGTCGCAAGGTGCACATCATTGACATGACGAGTCACCGCTCTTATCTGCCAGTTTGCAAGGCCCGCCATTGACCCTTCGGTACAAAAACCAGCCCTAAGCGAGTGACCACTGAAATCATCAGCGTTTGCCCCGATGCGTGCAGCCGCACGCTTGACGATTAGCGCCACGCTTTGCGGTGACAGCGCACCCGGTAAAACGCGGTCGCTGCGCGACACCGCCCGGAACACTGGCCCCTCGGTGATTTGAGCCAAATCCAGCCACTCCCGAACTGCGGCCACAGCGCATCGCGTGCCGTTCGCCTTCGGCACAAAAATCGTCTGTCCGCGACCGTCTCCGTCGGTTTTACTGCGACGGATGAGCACATCCATTCCCCCATCCAAAAATTTCAAATCAGTCACCTCAAGCGCGCACGCTTCGCTACGCCTCAACGCTCCACAAAAAGACAGCAGGAGTACCGCCTTATCACGGGCGAACGCCAGCGGTTTTTGCACCTGCTCGCCGACAATGAGCATTGTCAAAAGTGTTTCCTTGATGACGGGGGCAACGCGCCGTGGTCGAACACCGTGTGTGCGCCGGATACCTGCCAAAGCTTGCTGCACGGGCAAAGATTTGACGGCAGAAGGCAGGTTTTTACGAACAGCGGCCTTGCCTAGCGACACCATGCGCCTCTCAAGCGTGCCAATTTTGTGGTTCCCGGCGTATTTCGCAAGATATTCAAGGACAGCAGCGGGCGGGCTTTCCGCAAAAATTCCATTGGTGGCCAGGTGGCGCATATCGCTATCAAAGTTCCGGCGCGTGGACTCAGCGGTTGCAGCTTGAATGTAGCCCTCTGCAATGGCCGAAAAATCACCGGAAACGGCCCTTGGCGGCTTCTTTGGAGCTTGTCTACCGGAGTGTGACTTGCTGGTCTTTGCATCGTTCAAAGCGGCTGCATTTTGATCGGGGAATTTGGACATTTTTTGTCTTTCTGGAGGGGTAAAAAGACGTGCAAAACCATGCTCCGAAGCTATTGCTTTGGAAACGGAAGCACTACTTTCGATGAGTTGAAGAACAATTAAAATTCCCCGCGTTCTCTGGCATGCAGACGTGCGAATTCAGCACGAGCCAGGGCATGGCAAGAAGAAAATTAAGCGGGGAAACCAAGGAGAAAAACCAAACTGACACAGGGCGCGTCAGTCCATACACCTCGCCATTGCAGCGAAATGTTTTTCTATTTTCTCAGGCTATTGACAGCCAGGCAAGCGGTGGATATTTCTCAAGTTAGCCCAGTTGCCGGACACCTTTGCAAGTGGGAAATTTTGAGCAACCCCAGAATTCACCACCAGCATTGCCACCCTTACGCGCGGTACGCTTGACCATACTGGAACCACATTGTGGGCAGCTTGGCTCAATGGCAGCTTTGGGCTGTGCCATTTGCGGTTTGCTGGCTGGCTGTTGAGCGGTAGCCGTTAGAGACTGCTTTGCCTGCTTGATCAAGGCGAAAAGCTTTGGGCCGTCCACCAACTGAACATTGCGGCCTTCTGCAAACGCTTTGGCATCTTCGGTAAATCGGCCTGATGTAACCACAAAACCGCCAGTTGCACCCTTGGCAGCCATCACCCCGTACAGTTCCCGTACAACGTCCACACCGACTTTGTACGCTTTCCACTGCTTGCATTGAACAAGAAATTTTTCACTACCCTTGGTCAAAGCCAAGTCAATGCCACCATCGGCTCCACCACCGCCAGTTTCGGTGACGCGGTAGCCCTGCAATCTGTACGCTTCGCCCACCAGCATTTCAAATTCACGCCATGACATGCCGTCCAAAGCATTTGCACTTTGAGCCTGAGCAACATCCGCGACCAAAGTAGTCCGCTGTTTGCGTCGAACCAATGACATTGCAGCACCAACCAAGCCGACAAGCGGAACCAGATACTGCCCAATCGAAGCAAAGCTTGTGAATACGGTCTGCGTAATGAGATTGCCGACTTGTCCTGGCTGGACGGCTGTCACTTGAACAGGAGCGGCCATGCGGTGCAGAAACACATAGCCAATAACCGCAATTGCGACACCGGCCCACCATGGCATCAATGACACCAAATCGAGCATGTCCTCTAAGGGGCTCGTCTTACGTTTTCTAGCCATCAAAATCTCCCAAACCTATTCTTGTATACCTGACTTCAAGCCTGATCATGCCTTTAAAGATTCTGCAAAAGCCACTCCGAGGCTGACATGCGATTGTTCAAACGCCAGTGCCTTTCATAGATCGCCATCAACTTTGTTTGCCGCGCTGTGACCACGGACGGCAACCATTGCGCTTCATCAATGACCTGCGTTGTCAGCACAAAAGGTGACACACCATCCCGCCGGAAATAAGAATCTTTCTTTCTGTCGAAATCCCAATTCGATGCCTGAGAATTTTTCCGACGAGTCAGCAATGCAAGGTTTCCAAGACGGTGAACTGCGCCCATGCGTGCAGCTTGTTCTGGAAACCATTCAAGCCAACTGCTACCCGCTTTAGGGGTTTGCGGTAGTACATGCTCAACGGTTATCACTGAATAGTCATAGGTTGCGCCACCACCAGATAGCAAACTATCAAGGCGCAGCAATACTGGTGTTCGAGCCTTCGCCGATAACGCTTCGTAGATTGGGCCATTTAGCTTTTCGTAAAAGGCTAACTGCTCGGGTGGCTGCAACTGCAGGCTTGAAGAGTCAAGCGTCAAGTCTTTGCCGGTTTCAATGTCAGCGGTGACTTTCGCAAATCGCTCAATACGGTCATTGACGCCTTTGCTGGTCACAAGCATGTAGTAGGCAATGCGCTCCAAATCCCGAACGAAGACTTCCATGCCACTGGGATTTTCACGGTTGCGTACAAAGAAGGCTAGCGCAGGTGGAACCCAGTCATTGAACTCAAGCCGGTTCAGCCATCTCAAGTGCTCATTCACTTTGTCTGCATGGCTTGGAGCGGAATAAGCCGAAGCACTCAATTCAGCGAATGCTTGAACCATTGGCAACAAAACGCCGTCAATGAACTTAATAGGTGACTTAACTTCAGTCACATATTCTTCAAATTCCTTGAGCAACGTTTCCTTGGCTTTGGCTTTGCGGTAGACAGTCCGAATGTGAGCAAACAAGGTATTGAAGTCGTCACGACCCAATTCTTCTTCGGCATCCTCCCACTTCTTCGTGAAACCGTCTCGTTGTTTGTCGGGGATACCGCCAATAATCTTGGCTTTCAAAATATCGGTAGCTGACAAATCAAGTCCACGGCTGTTGAGGACCGAGAATATCCGATAGGCCGAGTCTTCATCCGCAGTGGACACAATAACCAAATAGCACCGCTGCAAAATGAACTGCGCCAACTCAACCCGCATCGACTCTGCCATCGTTTCCAACCGAGTCTGAAACAGGCGAGCGTTGTCCCGCAGATTTTGGCGGCTATCAACAAGTCCCGCCTCTAGCTTGAGCAGGCCTCCAAAACCACCATCACGTTGTACATATTTTTGGAAGAACTCCGCGTCACGCTCCCGCAGCGTCAACCGAAAACGATCTTCGGTGCCAGCGAACGTGTCCCCCTCTTCATAGAGGCGCTTGGTAATTTGATTTCGTTGCTTTTCATTCGAGATATTTGCGCGAATTGCGGCGAGCAACAATGTCAGCGTTGTAAGGCGCTGCTGGCCGTCAACAACATCCGCCTCAGGAGACTCCGACTTAATTAGAACAATACTGCCTAAAAAATAGGTAGGCATGTCGGCAATGGCGCCGGGGTTCGCTTCGACAAATCCGAGTAAGTCTTCCAGCAATTCGCGGGCCTGTTCAGTCGTCCATGAATACGGGCGCTGGTAGTCCGGGATGCTAAAGACGTAATCATCACTAAAAACCTTCTGAATTGCTTGCTCGTGAGCAACAAGTGTCTTTGCCATATTCTTCTCCGCCCTCTTTCATCGCCTTATTGTTTGTGTAAGCCCAGCTTGTCGAACAGGATACGGTTGCGCCGCCCCGCGTCTTTGACCAGCTTGTCGTAAGAAATAATTTCTATGCATCCATTCCCAGCCGCAAGGTTGAAAAAGTACCCTTCGTTATCCGCTGTGCGGTGATAACGGCCATAGACCTGTTTGTGCAGTGATGGCTTCAGGTCAGCTATTAGGTATCCGGTGTAACGAAGATTCGCGGGGTTTATTTGCCGTCCTTCAATATCGTTCACATTGCCGTCGCTTATTTCCCTGAATCGCTGAATGATTTGGTCGGCGGGGTCTTTGTCATAGTCATCCCGTCCAGGGCGTTTGAATTCGATGATGATGACACCCCCGCTGGGCAAGTTGTCTGACTCAGCCACACCAATGGGCGTGTCGTAAAAGAACGCAAAAATGTCTGGCTCTTTGCCAGACGTGCCTTTTAGCCCCGGAACGCTGTTGAGTTTTTTGTCCGATGTCAGCAGTGTGTGATAGCAGAGCCGTTCATCAATGACCCACAGATTTTGCTGTTCAAAGAAAATATCTTTTGAAGTGGCTCCCATCGGAAAAATCATCTTATGAAGTACGCGCTCGAACGGGTATTTGTCGTCGGTGCGAACCCTCTTCAAGCTTTGGCTTACAAGGTCGAGTATGGTTCTGCGGTGGGCAACGTAGGCCGCCAATTGCGCCTTCCCAATTTCATTGGCTTGTTCAGCAACAATCTGAAATCGTTCTTGGTATTGCTCGAATGTTTCGGTTTCAAAAAGTGCGGCTACATGGCGCACCTCTTTGCGAACTGAGTCTTCAACATCCCGTTTGACATGCAGTAGTGCCTCGTCAAGCTTTTCAGTGGTTAAGCCGGGCTGAATTCGTTGCTCGATCAGCTCCTTGTAGCGGGGATGAGTAAGGGCGCGATACTCGGGCGCTTGCTCCACGAATTTTTCGATCTGTGACCGCTTTTCTTCGTTCGTAGATTGCAGGTCATCTGCAAGGAGAGGGCGCAGTGTGTCAGTTATTCCTCGATTGAGCGATTGTCGAGAAACGAGGGTTTCATCAATATCGGGTTCATCGTCTGACTGAAAGGAAATTCTGGTGCGCTCCTGATTCGCATGGTCATCGAGGTATTCCCCAGTAACCAAGACAATCAGCGTGTAAGGCTCTTGGTCAGCGTCCAGCAACTTTTCAGGCAACTCGGGCAACAAGTCTCGTAATTTGTTCGTTGTGACTTCCCGCCCATTTGCGCACAAATGCAGGTCGTGCCGTGAACGGCCATCCCGATGTCTATAGGCCTGCAGAGCAAAGGTGTGCCCGAGCACATCAAAAAATCTTTCCTCAATGTGAGTCAAGACAGTCGTTTCAAACAGCTTGTGTAAGTCAATAGGCGCGTGTCCGGGTGACTCCAACGTCATGGGGGGACAAGAGCGTGCTGCAAACCGGATTAGAAAATGCGCAAGGATTCTCTCGGCAATGATGGCAGGGTCATGCGGCCAGCCACCCTTGAATTTGTTTTCCATTCCCCGCATTGATAGTGCAGTGCCCCGTGTCTCTTTCACTGGTGTAACTTTGTCGGCCCCCTTCAACTCGTCAGCTATGGAGAAGTCAAATTCACGCAGTAGGGTTTCGTCTTGTCGCTGAAATACGCTGCGGATGTGGACGTTGGAAAAGACTTTCAAGAAGGTAAAACGGCCAACACCTTTGCCGCCAACTTTGACTTTGGACAGGGTATGAGCCTCTTGAAACGAAGCAAGATTTCCATCGTTAAAACCAACCCCATCATCGGAAATATCAAAGCCATCCAGAACAAGAACTTCATCACCGCCTTGATGAGCCAAATCATGGGCGGCGATGAGTCGAATGCAAATTGAATGGCCCGAAAATCCATCCCTGTGTTCCTCAATCGCGTCGATTGCGTTTGATATAGCCTCAAACAGCGGCATCATTGCCTTGGCTTGTGAAAGCTCCAGCCGATCAACTAGCCCTTTTATATTTGCAAGCATGATGCCTCCGATTTCTTGTAACCAGATAAGTGAGATTTGAGCACTGTCGGCACGCTAGGAGTGCTTATCGCACCTGCCGTCGAAGCGCCTCTACAGCTTTGGATACAGCGTCAGGCTTGGGTGTTTGAGTCGCCCAATCTGTCCAAAATTGCCGGGTTGCGCTGGCGGGTTCAATTTTTGGCTTATCCAATTTGATTCGAGTCGGGAGCAAGATTGAATCACCTAGCAACAGCGCCTCTCCAAGATCAAGCAGCGGTAATATGTCTGTGATGCCCCCCATAGACTCAGGCATCAGTCGCTTCACAACGCTCTGATCTTGATCGTTTGTTAAGCGCAGGACAAGAAAGTTATTGCATTGACTGAGGATGGTGCGACTTACGTCGGATGGTCGCTGGCTAACAACAAGCAACGAGACCCCATATTTACGTCCTTCTTTTGCGATCCGCTCAAACGATTCCAGCGCACGCTTTTCCGCCGCCTCAGCAGAATCACGAACAGGAAGATAGAGATGAGCTTCGTCGCAAACTATGGTGAGAGGGTGCCGCGACTCCTTTTCCATCCAGAATTGAATGCTGTACAGCAATCGTGCAAGGACGCCAGTAACGATAGGCAAGACGTCTGAGGGAACCTCAGAGAAATCAATGATCTTTATGCCACGCTGAGTATCGGAAACCGAGAATAGGCTACCCAGCATCTTTTCAAGCCAACCATATTCGCTGCATCCTGCTGGAGGCTGAAACATGAAACCAACACGTTTGTCGGAGACTTTGGTTTCCATGCGGGTAATGAAACGCGTGAGTTTGTTAAACCACGGTCCCTCTTTGTCAGTGCCTTCTTTTGCCCCCGGGACTCTTCCAACGTTATCTTTTTTCAGGCATTGAATCATCCCATTCAGAGGGTATGGAATTGGTGAGTCAACCGTGAAAGTTGAAAGGACATCTATTTTTTTCGAATCAGTCAGCACCTGTTCTTTCAATACTCGGACGTGTTCGGTAAATCGGGCTGCTTGATTGGGGGCATTGTCGTCACTCCGATCAAGAATTAGTGCGAGCATTTCTTCACGGTTGAGTAGCCAGTACGGCAAAAATAAGCAACCTTCATCAGGCTTATCCAAATCACCAGGCCCCGCAATGCGGTACTGCTGCGCAATGGCGTTAGGGCCTTCGCACAATGTCGAATACTCTCCGTGCATGTCCAGAACGATTAGGTTTGCAGACTTCAAAGCGGCAGCACGTTCAAGCATGAGCGCAACTGCCCAACTCTTTCCAGACCCGGTACTTCCCAAAATTGCAGCATGACGCTGAAAGAATTTGTCTCCGTTCGCTACTGCTATAGCCGTTTGATCGGCCATGAAATGGCCTAGTGTCAGGCGCTCTCCCTCCTTCACTTTCATGGAGAGCAAGTTCATGAACTGCTGAAGGTTCTTGCTGTTCACATGAAAGCAGTCACGATCAACTTGCGGGAAACAATCTGCCCCGCGCTTGAAGGTGTTTGATGAACTGCCGTCTACGGTGCGATAGGTTCCAATGAGAACTGCCTTTATGAAATCCTCTTGACTCTCCCCAAGCGGAATCGACCCGTCATCTGCGGTTTCATCAAGAAGCAGCTTCTCGCTAACAGATCGAGTAGCCCGTTCGACAATGCCAATTAGAAATTCGGCTGCGGTACGACCTTGTATCGCAATCAGATTCCCGACTGCGATGGTTGTCATGTGTTGATGGTTTTCGACTGAAATCAGAACTCGACTGGTATCGACCGCCGCTACTCGCCCAAGTCGGTCGCCATCTTGAAATTGCAAAGCTGCATTTGTCATATCGTTAAAACTCCCTTAGCAAAATTTTCCACATCCCACCATTCAACACTTGGAATTAGCGTTTCTGTCGTGCCACGAACCACAATGGTTCCGGGATTTTTTGCATCCGCGCTGCTGACGAGCGCGGTGCAGTTTGTTGATTGGGCTACGACCGTCCGTGCATTTGGGGACAAACTGTGGGTGAGTAGTAGTGCTCTGGTACCACCTTTTAGCTTTGGAGAAAGGTGAGTTTGTAGGTGGTCGTCATTGAAGCCGTAACCAATGCACAGAATCGAGGACGCGCCGTCAATTGCTGCATTCCCACGTTCACGATGCACGTCAAACGGCTGGCCATAGCCCTTTTTGTACTTGCCCACACCTGGCGTGATGATGAGTGGGTCAGATGAAAATGCCATGCTGCTTGTCATCGGGGTATCACCCGCCATGAACCAGTCCAGACTTCCATGAGGTTTGAACAGCTTGACGTGGTTTCTGTAGATTAGCCTGACAGCCCCTTTATTTCCACGCGAAACATCCCTGATCATGAGCTTGCTGCTTAGCTCAGGGTCATGTTTCCCCCAATATCGACCAACCATCATTGAGTCAACTCCCCAACCCTCAGATTCAGTTGCGAATTCGATCAACCTGTCATAGTTGGTCGTGATGATGTTGGCTATTTTTGGCGTAGCCGCTGAAATGTGAGGAAGCAATGACGCAATTTTTAGTTTGCGGGTTCCGGTCACGCAGGCTGAAATTGCTTCCTGCTCTTTGGCAAGCACGAAGGCAGACGTAAATTGAATAATGGCTGATTCAATGCCGTCTGTTGGAGGATGTTTGAGTAAGGCACCTTCCAGACCATCCGAGGTTAAGCACGCCTCAATGGCTGCCCATGTTGCTTTGTCTGCATCAGGAATTGCTGAGGGCACTTTGGAAATCAACTCTGTTGCAAGTGCCCCCATCCCGGGCAACCCCTCGGCGCAAGACAATCCAGAACCGATCACTGTTACCAAGCCGTCGGAAAAAATTGCTTGCAGCTCCTTTTTTAAGGCATCGTGGGCAGATGTCGTGATGGTGTCCATTGTGTCTCTATGCCTTCGCTTTTTGTGGAGCACCCATTCAAGACATTAGTCGGTTTACCAGTGCAGGTACAACCGATTCGTTTTCACTGAGTTCTTTGCTGCGAATCAATCGGGATGCATTCATAAGTCGGAGCAAATTAACAAAGGATTTGCGTACTTCAATACTTGGAATCGGCACATCCAAGTCCATCAATTTCGACAAACCAAGTGTGCGGTTTCTCCCGGCTCCTCCGGGTGACGCATCCCGAATTTTGGTCATACCTGCGTCGGTCAAAAAGTAGTACAGCAGGTACTCTGCCGTGGTCAGGCCATCGTGCGGAACGCACGAGATAAACCGATGGGAACCTACTCTTCCCGAGTCTTCAGGTTGTGCTACCGCAATAGCACCTTCCCACGCAAAGACATTTGAAAACAGTAGGTCACCGGGTTCAATTCGATAGACGCGCTTGTCTCCTAGCTCCAATCCGCTCAAAGTAGGCTTGTGAAACGTGCCTTTGCCAAACGAACGAATCCCCAGTTCGGCGTAACTTGATTGATGGTCAACGATTACATCGCGTCGAACAATGGGCGCAACATCACTCATTGGAAACCACTTCGCGTGTGTCAATGTTTCCTGAAAGCGAACGGTGAGAAGGCTTGCAATATCTGTGTTTATCGAGGCGCGCAACTTGTCGGCGGCCTGCAAATGATGTTGCACAGTGTCAATTCGGACAACAATACTTTTTTGCACTTCCAAGGGAGGAAGTGGAATCTCAATCCCCAAGAACTGATCAGGTTTGATGCGATTTTTACCACTTGTCCCTTGGGCGTGTTCATCACAAGCATTCCAGAACCAAGGGGCCTTTGTAATCCAGTGCATCCAGCGAGGATTTAGACGAGTGCGATCAGGCTCAAAAAGCGGAAATTCTGTCGAACCCCAAGAGCCGCTTAGGGCATCACCGACAACAGCAACACTGCCGTTTCTTGCCCATATTTTATTGACAACAATATCGCCTTCACGGGCTTCAAATAACTTGGAGTACTGCGTTTGGCTTCCATCTATCGACTCACGTTCGTATGCACCTTGCCCCCACAATCGGACACCAATTTGCCTGTAATTTTTCCCGGATGCAGGTGCTTCGTCTCTCTGTACTTGAGACATCACATCACTTAGGCGCACTTGAGGCCAGGCCTGCTTCATACTGGCTCCTTTAGCAACGCTTGTACCTGCTCCATGAGCGTGATAATTTGACGCTCTTTGTCTATGATGCTGGCAACAAGTTGCTCGGGCGGTAGGTGCGTGATGTCTTCTTTGGCCGTGGGGTTCTTGCGGTCAAGGTTGCAACCATTTGCCAGAATCTCTTTCGCAGGAATTTGCCATGCCTGCGCATTCACTTTTCGTTGCTTCCACCAAGCCAGCAAACCGTCAAATTCTTCGTACTGAAGTGGTTGGGTCTTGGTGTAGTTTTTCCGGCCATCTGGCAATGGCTGTTCATAGAACCAAACATCTTTTGTAGGGCCGCTACGGTCAAAGAACAGCAGGTTGGCAGGGATGTTGGTGTAGGGGGCAAAAACACCGTTGGGCAAACGCACGATGGTGTGCAAGTTGAATTCGGTCAGCAGCTCCTGCTTGATGCGGCCACAGATGCCGTCTGCAAACAGTGTTCCATTGGGCACGACGACGGCGGCACGGCCAGCGGGTTGTCTGCGCAACTTGCGCATGATGAGTTGCAGAAACAGCAGGGCGGTTTCGGCGGTCTGTTTGTCATCGGGGAAGTTGCCCAAGATGCCGCGTTCTTCTTCGCCACCAAACGGTGGGTTCGACAGAATCACATCCACCCGTTCGCGGTCGCCTATTTCCTTGAGTGGAAAGCGCAATGCATTGCCAGAGTCAATGTCGGGTGATTCCAAACCGTGCAGCAGCAGGTTCATGTTCACCAGTAGATAGGGCAGTGGTTTGGCTTCGCAGCCTTGAATGCTGCTTTGTTGAAGCTGCTGGCGCTTTTTAACGGTGGTGGCTTGCTTCGCAAGATGCGTGTAGCTTTCCACAAGAAAGCCGCCCGTGCCACAGGCTGGGTCTAGCACCACTTCACCCAACTGCGGATTGACCAGTTCTACCATCAGGCGAACCACGGGGCGCGGGGTATAGAACTCACCAGCATCCCCGGCTGCATCGCGCATTTCGCGCAGCAGGGTTTCGTAGGTGCGGCCTAGCACTTCCAGTTCTTCGCTGGCGTTGAAGTGAATACCATCGAGCTTGGTCAACACATCACGCAGCAGGTAGCCGTTAATCATGCGGTTGACCATGCCGCGAAACACGGCGGCAATGGTGTCGCGCCTGTCATGCGACTTGGTGCCTTGCAGTTCGCGCAGGTACTTGAACAAGCCGGGGCCGCGTGTGCCGTCCGGGCGCATGGCTTCATCTTGGTTGATGAAGGCAATCAGCGTGTCACCAGTCAAACCCTCTTTGGTGGCACCCCAGTCGCGCCAGCGATAGGGCGCTTCAATGGCAGGCTTGAACTTTTCGCCAGCCAGTTGGCTTTCGGCTTCGCGGACTTGCTCATGGTCGTCCAGAAATTTCAGGAACATCATCCATGTGAGCATGGGCAGGCGGTCGCCGTCGCCATTCAATCCCTTGTCCTTGCGCATGATGTCGCGTGCGGACTTGATGATGGAGCCGAGTTGTTGGGCTGTGGTTTGCGGTTGGGTGGTCTTCTTGGTGGCCATCTATACGGTTCAATTCATGTAAAGCGAAACCTGCAACTTAGTTACAGCCTCGCGTAGTTGTTCAGGTCCGCCAAACTTGGCCGCAATTTCCATCGCATTGCCGTGGTTGGAAATCGGAGAAATGCGCAGCGCGTCAGGCAGGCGTAGTTGGTCAGTACCGTTCTCGGTGTACCTGTCCAGTAGCTCATTCAAAATTTGCCGTGCCTCATCGCTGTATTGGTCAAAAAAGTCTGACTTGTCACGACGCAGCTTCTCAGCACGCTGACGGCGCGTCAGTAGTGGGGCGTTAAAAGCAACATGGCAGAGCAAGTCCAGCAGGTCAGCATCGGGCTGATTGGTCTGTTCCACGAGTTGGGC
The DNA here is from genome assembly GCA_964468905.1 of uncultured Rhodoferax sp. Taxonomy (GTDB): domain Bacteria; phylum Pseudomonadota; class Gammaproteobacteria; order Burkholderiales; family Burkholderiaceae_C; genus Allorhodoferax. The sequence goes on from CAYXWW010000017.1 coordinate 13,130, forward strand.
AAGGTCAATGCCACGGTCAGCCAGTTGCGCGATCAGGGCTTCGCGTGTGGCGGGGTCTTTCCAGTGATTTGCCAAATCTTCGGGCGAGCGGTACAGCACGCGCACTTTTTCGGCGGTGTAGTCCGAAAACTGCACCATGCGCAAGTTGTTGCCGTCGGCATCCAATTCGTACACGAGGTGGGCGGCAATCTCGACACGGCCACCGTCCACGTAAAACTTGCGTCGTTCATCCAGAGCCGGGGCGTTTACGCCGTGTGGTTGGCCGGGTTCAATGGGCGGGTACTCCTCGTTCTGCTGCTGGTCAAACTCGACCACATGCTCAGGTTCCACCACTTGCCCTGCTTCATTGGCAGCTTCTTCCATGATTTGGGCGGCGTGACCGTCAAAGTCGGGATCGGCAAACATTCGGGTCGCTGACCCGGTGTAATCGAGGATGTCGAAGAACAACTTGTTGTAGTCCTCACGCACCCGTGTACCGCGTCCGATGATCTGCTTGAACTCGCTCATGGAGCCGATGACGCGTACCAGCACCACATTCTTGACCGTGGGTGCATCCACACCAGTGGTCAGCATCTGTGATGAGGTCAAAATCGTTGGCGTGGACTGGTTGGTTTCCAAGTCCTGAAACCGTGACAGGTGGCCACGACCAATATCGCCCTCAGCAGCAGTCACGCGGCACACGTAATTTGGGTTCTGCGCCACCAAGTCAGCATTCAGGTTTGACAGGGCACGGCGCATTTCATCGGCGTGTTCCTGATCGACGCAAAACACAATGGTCTTGGCAAAGCGGTCGGTGCGCTTGAGGTAATCGGTCAAGTGCTGCGCTACGGCTTCGGTTCGCGCCTTCAGGCTGACCAGTCGCTCAAAGTCTTTGGTGTGGTATTCCTCGTCCGGTATCTCGTTGCCATAGCGGTCAAGCTGGCCGCGTGTGGGTCGCCATCCCGCAGCATCAAAGGTGGTGATGACGCGATGCACCCGGTACGGTGCCAAGAAGCCATCTTCAATACCCTGTTTGAGCGAGTATTCGTACAGCGGCTGGCCGAAGTAGGCATAGGTATCACGCGACTCTTCGCGCAACGGGGTAGCGGTAAGCCCAAGCTGAAAGGCTGGCTCAAACCATTCCAGAATCTCGCGCCAGGTTGAATCCGCCCGACTGGAACCACGGTGGCACTCGTCGATGATGATGAGGTCGAAGTAATCCGGTGAATATTCTTTGTACAGACCGGGGCGGCGTTCATCTTCGGCAATCGCCTGATAAGTCGCGAAATAGATTTCACGACCTTTGACTGCATCCCCGTTTTCGATCTTCCAGCGGGCATCACCAAAGATGGCAAAGGTCTTGTCTTTCGGGTCGTCAACCAAGATGTTTCGGTCGGCCAAAAACAGTACCCGCGTTTTGCGCGTGGGGTCGGCATCTTTGTTCCAGCCCGATGTCCAAAGCTTCCAGACAATGTGAAAGGCTGTGGGCGTTTTGCCCGTGCCAGTCGCCATCGTGAGCAATATGCGCTTTTGCCCCGAAAGAATCGCGCTGACCGTCCGGTTGATGGCAATTTCTTGGTAGTAGCGTGGCGGCTTGCCCGTGCTGTGGTTCAGCGACTGGAGCATGGTCTTAACCGCAACCGCGCTGGTCAATGGCGTACCTACGGTTTGGCGGTGCCAAAGTTCATCAGGCGTGGGGTAGCGGTCTATCTTTTGCTCGATGCCAGTCAAGAAGTCGAATTCGATGATTTCGCGGCCATTGGTAGCGTAGGCAAACTTGAGTCCGAGGATTTCGGCATAGTCTTTAGCTTGCTGCAAACCGTCGCCTACTGGCGCTTTGTACGGTTTGGCTTCGACGACTGCCAATGTCAGGTCGCGACGATAGCGGAGCAGGTAATCGGCACGTTTGCCTTCACGCCGTTTAGCGGTGCGACCAGTGAGCACGATGCGACCGTCGGTAAAGCTGCGCTGTTCCGCGATTTCAAAAGGGCTGTCACCCCAACCAGCCGCTTGAATGGCTGGTGTCACGTACTCACGGCAGGTATCGGCTTCGCTGAACTCGAACGGATTTGGCTGGCTGTTGACCGTCATGTCGTCCCTTGTTGATCTTCTATTTTTGTATTTCGTCGCCTTGGAGCGGTGGCGCGCTTGGCACCTTACTCATAAAGCTCTCGAAATCCTCCCTTTTTGCCGCCACGCGCTTCTTCAAAGCTGCCACTGCCAGCTTGGTGTCGCTGCCACTTTTATCGTGTTCTAGCGCCGCCAAAAACTCATTTAGCTCACGTTCCATCTCGCGGTATTGGTAAAACTGGGAAGCCGCGACGAGTGCAACAGTCATCTTCCCATGTTTTGTTACAACTAACTCGCGGCCACCCATCACGTCCTCAATGACACGGGACAGCCCCGAGCGTGCATCCGAGAACGGAATAAGCTCATCCGACGAAAATTTCATACCGATTTGACCATCAAAATGTGAGCGGAAATCTGTACAAATTTTACGCTTAAATAGATTTTTTGACAAATTTCTGAAAATATCAGGGAGTTGCTTATTTTTTAAGCAAAGCCAGTTCGTTTGATGCTTTGCTGGATAACCACCAGAACGCGGTTTTTTGGCTCAATTGAGGGGCTCAAAGTGCCAGTTGAGGGGTCAAAACGGCCACTTATAAGCTGTTAATTGGCATATTTAGACGCTTCATTATGTCAAAAAGCTTATAAAGATGATAAAATACAGCTATCGGTTTACAACCTCATGAAAGTGCGGTTTTCACTGTGTTTCAGAGTCACCGATGGTTAATTGAGCAAGCCTAGACAGCCTGCCAAACCCACCCCAAAAACGTTCTGTTTTAGGGACGCTGCCTAGCATCACCGGGCAGCAAAGAATTCCACCCCGCATACGAGCCTGAACTGTGTGCCTGATCGCCTCCAAGCATCGGGCGGCTTTGACTTGTATGTCCCGATGAACCTGTTGACCTGGCTAACCGCGCAGGCGGCTGGACTGGGTCTGGAAACCGACATGAGCCCAAAACAAGCAGGCGGCGTCGATAAAGATGCTGACCCAAATGCAGACCCGACGGTTGCTCCTTATGGCGTGCCGCCCCATCCTGCAAATGAAGCCTATGCCAAGTGCATGGCCGCTGTCCTGATGAAGACGATAGGCATGAACCTGAGCAGCATCACGACCAGTGAAAACTTTCCATGGCCTGCCATCCAGATCAGGGACTACTTTGCGGATCACTTTGGCGAGCAAAAGGAAGCACCTGCCAATCCGAACGTGCCCAAGTTTTTGCTGCCGCCTGAGCAACGTGTTACCCCGGTAATTGTTCCTGCCACCTTTCGCTATCGACTGGGTTCGTTGGAACTGGCGACCCCTGATCAAGCCTGTGCAGTGGTGCGCAATCTGGACTGGTTGACCGAAGTTTTCCACCTCGGCCAAGCGGAGCGCAAGGTGCTGCTTTGGACACACATTGCAAATCGCACGTTGCCCCCCGTTATTGAGGGCGTTATGAGCGAGATTCAGTTCTGCAATGAACGCCAAGCCCACGCTGCGTTGTCGCTGCTGCTGGATGAAACCGAATCTGAGATTGCGAAGTGCTTTGCTGCACCCAGTCGTTTGCGTGGAATGAGGCTCATTGATTCGCACCCGTGGCGGTATCCGCTGACTCTGGACAGCTTCTTTCAGGGCACTGAGAACCTGACAGATGTACTAGAAGTCGTTCACTACAGCCGCGCCGGAATGCTTCAACGCCTGTCAGAACTGTCGTTGTACTGGTCGATGCTGCCTGACGCTGGTGTCCCAAACGAGCAGTTATATCGGTGGTTCAAACCTGCAATGGCAGAGGCGTGTATTGCCACGGTCAACGACCAGCCACTCACGGCGGCACACATCGCAGAACTGGTGTGGTGGCTGATCGGCTATCGACTGCCCGCCGAACAGTTTGAACCACTGGCAGGAAACATTGACTTCGTGACCATTCAAAAAGCCATTCAACGCTGCTGCATGGAGCACAGTCAACGCGATCAAGCCATAACGCAACTGGCGGTCATGCAGGCGCTTTACGCCGCTGTGCAGTAGCCGTTATGCAAGCACCGCTGACACCGCCGATTCCCGGCGACGTGTAGCACTGAATTTCTAACCGCGTGCATTGGTATCCGACAACTGACTTCGGAGGCCAACGTACGTCCATACGTTTAACAAAAAAGGAGAAGTCCATGACCACCAACGACACGACCACAGACGATGCGCGTTCACAAACGCCAGTCACGATCATCACCAATTCAGCACGTTTTGCACTTGGGCAAGTTGTTGCCACACCGGGCGCACTGGCGCTGCTTCAAGCAACAGGTCGCAGTGCCGCCAGCCTGCTTGCACGCCATATGCATGGTGATTTCGGAGATACCTGCCGGGACGACTCAGCTTTGAACGAACTGGCAATCACCGACGGTTCCCGAATCATGAGCGTTTACAGGCTAGTTGACGCTGAAAAGCTCAAGGCCACACCGAAGCAAAAGCGCACCGATTTTCCCACCGTATGGGTCATCACAGACGGAACGAACGGCGATGGAAAGCGTGAATACACAACGCTACTGTTGCCAGAGGACTACTGAATGTCTACGTCGAAATCCAAGGCAGAGACAGTGGTCTATCGTTGGCAGCGATACCACGCATCACTTCAAACCGGGCACTACCTGACTGTGCAATCCAAGCGGCAAGACCCGGTGCGCGTCTTCTTCGGTCAAGGCGATATTGACGGTGCCTGTGGCGTACATGTTTTGTCAGCAGTATTGGTCCTGATGGGTCTAGCGAAAAACAGCGCATTGCAAGACATGCCACGGCGCAAGTACGGTGTACCCGCCGAAGTGTGGGCCGCGTTTCAGCACACGTTCTTTTGCGGCGTATTCGCCCATGAGTTTGTTGAGCTTGCCGAGTCGTTGAAGCTACCGCTCAACCTGACCCTACGCCAGGACAAAGATGGTGGACTGGACAAATGGACGGTGGACAACTTGCTGCGTGGGGAATTGGTGGCTGTGACATTCGCCAGCGTCAAGAATCGACGGACAAAGCACTGGGCCTTGTGCGTCGGCTGTGAAGGCACAACTAGCGGTCGTGCTACGCGGACTGACACGATTCTGACGCTGGACCCATCGGGGTCAGACCCCAGCTTTCAAGCTGCAAATAGTCGGCTTCGAGTGCCACTCATTGGCCCCGGCAGTCGTGGTGGAAAAACCGCCGATGAACTGCGCAAGTCGAAGGGCGCGAAACCAATCGACTGGCTTTATGAAGGTCCTGAATGGGCTACTGAGCCAATGCGACTCACCGCCGCTGTGAGATTCCGGTTCGCAGACTGGGCGTAGTTTTACTTCGGCATCTGCCCAGCTTCTTTGCGACGTGCCAGTTTCTGTGCTGGTTTATCCAAAGTCGCTTGGTTGGTTCGGCGCGGCACACCACCGTCAGCCACTGGCGGCATGGTCACTGTGATGCCCTCAAACATCACTGGCAGCGTGATTCCAAGCGAGTAGCACAGCGTTGCCAGCGTCAATAACGACGGATTGACGTAGCCGCATTCGATCTTGGAAATACGCGACCGCTCGACTTCAGCGTCATACGCCAGTTCGACTTGAGTTTTATTCGCTGCTTTGCGGTGCCGCTGGAGGTTCTTTCCCAGTGCCAGCGTCACCGGATTTGGCAATGAACTGGTCGAACTGATGGCACCCCGGCTGCTTTTCGGGGCTGAAGTTTTCATGCCCCAAGGTTCAAGCAATGTGCTTTTCAGGGAAACGTCCTAAACGACACAGTACATTCATATATGTGTCGTTCACAGCACATTGTTTTACAACGCAATCAAGGAGAAACCAACAATGAAACACTCAATGAAATGTCGGCTGCTAGTGGCATCCCTCGCTTTTAGTGGCATGGCCGCGAATTCCGCCCCACTCTCCGACCTATCCGCAGGCCAGACTGGACGCATTGAATTCAACTCCATCACGCCCCAAAGCATCTGGAGCTATGCACGGAAGAACACGACCGATACAAAGTCTGTGACCGTATGGGGCGATCTACTGATGCCCAAGAACGCCAGCGGCAAAGTGCCAGCGGTCATCTACTCTCATGGCAGCACAGGTGCAACCGCTGCGGCCTTTGATGTGTGGGCAAAAGAACTGAACAACGCTGGCGTTGCTCTGTTTGTGGTGGACAGCTACAAGCCACGAGGCATATCGGAAACACAGACCAACCAAGACCAATTGAGTCCGGGCGGACAGATAGCCGATGCTCTAAATGCACTCAAGCTACTTTCCACCCACCCAAAGATTGATGCGACTCGCATTTTCAACATGGGATTTTCACGTGGCGGAAGCATCGCGTACTACACGGCGTGGCCAATGTATCAGCGACCCGTTGAAACCGCAGGGGCCAAAATGGCAGGCCATATCTCGATCTATCCGGGAGTGTGCGAAATCCGTTACCGTGCAGATGCCAACGACAAGGCAACCGCTCCAATCTTTATGGCGCTCGGAACCAAGGACGACATCATCAATGAGTCCACTTGCAAGAGCTACATGGATGAAGTTGCAGCCACAGGCAACAACGTTACCGTCAAGTCCTACGAAGGAGCACGTCACGGCTGGGACACACTGAACCGCTTTGGTTACTTCCAAAACTCACATGGTGCGTATGACTGCAATATGGAACTGCAAATGACGGACAAGCCCGGTGGTGGAGTTGGTCAGAACGCCAAGGACATTAAGACCGGAAAAGCCATCACCAGCTACGAAGACTGGAATGCTGCGGTGAAAGGCTGTATGAAGCACTTTTCAATGAGCTATGGTGCGGATGACAAGCAACGGGCGGCGCTGGTGGCCGACGTGCTGTCATTCATCAAAAAGTGAAGTAAGCCAGAAAAACAGAAGCCACCCGAAGGTGGCTTCTGAAAGTTTTGGTAGGCCGTGACAGACTTGAACTGTCGACCAAAGGATTATGCGTACCACTACGGCTTTCGCCGCCCGTTTCCGGTTTGTGGTCTGGACTCTATCTTGCCTTTCGGCCTTCCCGTCGAGTCTCTACACGTTCTCCTTTCGGAGCTTCGCTCGGTATTGGCATGGCGCTTTTAGCACCAAAGCTTTCACCGAATTTGAGAAGTTCTACATCCAGGCAGAGTTAACTTACCCAGTGCAACCCATTTTGAAAAAACCATGCGCTTGCGCGTTTAGGCTTCTTCACTTTAAGTCCTCTGCTCTAACCAACTGAGCTAACGGCCCAAAACTTTTACCAGCACTGAACATCGGAAATCACTGCAATCCTTGCCGATCACCCACTGCTGGTTGCAATACGGTTGCAATGTCCACCTCGGTGGAGTTTTTGCAACTGCAACAATTTCAAAGGAGTCTGATAACTTACGTCAACAAACCATTACAAATCAAACACTTACAACGCCAGCCCGCTAGAGCCATGCCTGTACGGAAATTCTAGTGCCCGAACAGAGCAATTGATTATGAGTCCTCTGCTCTAACCAACTGAGCTAACGCCCCAAACCAAGCGGTGATTGTAATGGTCTTGGCGGGGGTTATTTATGGTGGCTCAGCGCATTGCTCACCAATTTGGACGTAATGTCCACAATCTGGATCATGCGGTCATAGGCCATGCGGGTGGGGCCGATCACGCCAAGGGTGCCCACAATCTTGCCGTCCACTTCATAGGGGCTGCTCACAATCGACAAGTCTTCAAACGGCACGACTTGGCTTTCGCCTCCAATAAAGATTCTCACACCTTCGGCCTGCCCGGCGATATCCAACAAACGCATCAACTGTGCCTTTTGTTCAAACAACTCAAACGCACGGCGTAAGTGGCCCATGTCGCTGGAAAAATCAGAGACCGATAGCAGATTGCGCTCGCCCGAGATGATGACTTCGTCCTGCGTTTCTGTAATGGCCTCTGAGCTGACAGTCACTGCCGCCTGCATCAGCGCAGCAATTTCGGCACGCAATGACTCAACCTCGCCTTGCAAGCGCTCACGCACATTTTCAATATCCAGCCCCACGTAATGGGTGTTTAGAAAATTGGCGGCCTCTACCAACTGCGCGGGCGCGTAATCCTGTTCGGTGTAGATGACCCGGTTTTGCACGTCGCCATCGGGCGACACAATGATGACCAAAAGCCGGCGTTCCGACAAACGCAAAAACTCAATATGCCGAAAGACTGACGTGCGCCGCGGGGCAATGACCACCCCGACAAACTGGGACAGGTTAGACAACAAGTTGGCCGCGTTGGAGATAACCTTTTGCGGTTGATCCGGTGCCAACACGTGCGACCCATACTGGCTCGGCTGCACGGTGAGCATCGTGTCGACAAACAACCGGTAGCCACGCGCAGTGGGGATACGCCCTGCAGATGTGTGTGGGCTGACAATCAAGCCCAGTTCCTCCAGATCCGACATCACATTGCGGATCGTGGCGGGCGAGAGCTCTAGGCCCGACGCGCGGGACAAGGTCCGGCTCCCAATGGGCTGACCATCGGCGATGTACCGCTCAACCAGAGCTTTCAGCAACAACTTGGATCGATCATCGAGCATCGGCTCATTTTAGTGATGTAATTTGCGAATGAAGTCCCAATTCCGCCAAGTTGCCCTGATTGGCAAATACCAAGCCGTTTCTTCCGGATTAACCGGCGCCTCCACACGACAGGCGCTGGACCGCATTGCCCACTTCTTGATGGACCAGGGGTGCGAGGTGGTTATCGAAGCCGATACCGCTGCCAATATGGGATTGACAGGCTACGCAGTCATGGACGTTGCTGGCATTGGCAGTGCCTGCGATGTGTGTGTGGTAGTTGGGGGCGACGGGACCATGTTGGGCATTGGCCGGCAACTGGCGCAGTATGGTGTGCCCTTGATTGGCATTAATCAGGGGCGGCTCGGTTTTATTACGGATATTCCGCTCGACAGCTTTCAGACGTATTTGCAGCCCATGCTGGCTGGCATCTACGAAGAAGACCACCGTGGCCTGATGCAGGCACGGGTCATGCGCGGTGGCCACTGCGTGTTTTCTGCCTTGGCGATGAACGATGTGGTCGTCAACCGGGGGGCAACCGCGGGCATGGTGGAGTTGCGGGTAGAGGTGGACGGTCACTTTGTGGCCAACCAGCGTGCCGACGGTTTGATCATTGCCACCCCCACCGGCTCCACGGCGTATTCACTCTCGGCAGGCGGCCCGCTGATGCATCCCTCTATCCCCGGTTGGGTGCTGGTGCCCATAGCACCTCACACCCTCTCTAACCGGCCCATTGTGCTGGCGAACGTGTCAGAGGTAGCCATTGAAATCGTCGCGGGCCGCGACGCCAGTGCCAATTTTGATATGCAATCGCTTGCCTCGCTGATGCACGGGGACCGCATCGTCGTCACCAAGTCGCAGTACCAGGTGCGCTTCTTGCATCCCAAGGGGTGGAGCTATTTTGATACCTTGCGACAGAAATTACATTGGAATGAGGGGGTTGCCTGATGTCGTTGAAACGCATCGTGCTGCGGGATTTCGTGATCGTCAGCGAACTGGAACTTGATTTGGACATTGGCTTTACCGTGCTGACCGGTGAGACGGGCGCTGGCAAGTCCATTTTGATTGATGCCCTGCAGCTGGTCACCGGTGCGCGGGCCGACACTGGGGTCATCCGTGAGGGTGCCGCACGCACCGACGTGAGCGCCGAATTTGACACGCCCGCCAACGTAGTTGGCTTGTTGCAAGAAGCTGGATTTGATGACAGCGACACCTTGCTCCTGCGCCGCACGGTCGATACCACAGGCAAAAGCCGTGCTTGGATCAACGGCAGCCCAGCCACGGCGCAACAGCTGCGCACGGTGGGTGAGCAATTGCTCGATATCCATGGACAACACGCATGGCAGAGCCTGACCCGGCCTGATGCTGTGCGCGGGCTGCTGGATGCCTACGCCAAGGTCTCCACCACCAAGCTCAGCAGCTTGTGGTCCAACTGGCGCGAGGCGCAAGCGGCACTAGAGCAAGCCACGTCTGCACAAGATTCCTTGCAGCGCGAGCGTGAACGCCTGGCCTGGCAGATTGGCGAAGTTGAAAGGCTCAGCCCCCTGATTGACGAGTGGGACGAATTGCAAACCAGCCACAGCCGCTTGGCCAACGGCCAGGCCCTGCTCGACGCAGCGCAAGGTGCATTAGAACTTTTGGAAGACGACGACCACAACGCCTTGCACTTGCTCAACAACGCGTTGCAGCAATTGCAAGCGCAGTCGCATCTGGAAGCTGACTTTGCGAACCCTATTGAAGAATTGACCTCCAGCGTGGCCCAGATAGAAGACGCCGTGCGCACGCTGCGCGGCTATATGCGCCGCACCGAGTTGGACCCGCAGCGCCTGGCCGAGGTGGACGAACGCATGTCGTTGTGGGTATCGCTGGCACGACGCTACAAGCGCCCTCCCGAAGAATTACCCGCACTGCTGGCAGCATGGCGGGCCGAACTGGTGCAGCTCGACGCATCGGCCGACCTGGATGGACTGCGTAGCACCGAAAAACAGGCCCATGCCGCCTATCTGCAAGAAGCCAAAGCACTGACCAAAGCACGCACCAAGGCCGCCCCCCTTCTGGCGCAATCCATTACCCAGGCCATGCAGGGGCTGGGCATGCAAGGGGGCCAGTTTCAGGTCCAGCTAGAAGCCAGTGCACAGCCCATGCAAAGCGGGCTGGAAGATGTGAGCTTTCTGGTAGCGGGGCATGAAGGCAGCACGCCACGCCCGGTGGGCAAAGTGGCGTCGGGCGGCGAGTTGTCGCGCATGGCGTTGGCCATTGCGGTAACGACGAGCCAACTGGGCACAGCACAAACGCTTATCTTTGACGAGGTGGACTCGGGCGTGGGTGGCGCAGTGGCAGAAACCGTGGGCCGACTGATGCACCAGCTTGGGGTTGACCGACAAGTGTTGGCCGTTACCCATCTACCCCAAGTGGCCGCCTGTGCGGACCACCACCTGGTGGTTGCCAAACAGATGCAAGACAAGGTCACGCTGAGCACGGTGACTGCCGTCGTTGGCGAGCAGCGGGTTGCGGAAGTGGCACGCATGCTGGGCGGCGAGAAGCTCTCCAGCACCACACTGGCCCACGCCAAGGAAATGCTCCAGGCCGGGGCTTGATGCCATGCAACACGCACCACCAGCCATGGAAATCGTGCTCATCACTGGCATGTCTGGCTCAGGCAAATCCGTTGCGCTGAACGCGCTGGAAGACGCAGGCTTCTACTGCGTGGATAACCTGCCACCAGAGCTACTGCTACCCCTGGTAGAACTCGAGCAAAAGCACCAAGCGAGGCGTGTAGCCATTGCCATCGATGTGCGCAGCGCCACGTCACTTCCCCTAGTGCCGCACCAGTTGGAGACGCTGCGCGATCGTGGCATCAGCGTCAAGTCATTGTTTTTGGACGCCAACACCGACACCCTGGTGCGCCGCTACTCTGAGACGCGGCGCAAGCACCCCCTGTCACAAACGGATGCCGGCCACGGTGAACAAGATGCCCGCCGCGCACTGGTCGATGCCATTGAGCTGGAGCGCCAACTCATGGCCGTGCTGCGCGAGCAAGCCCATGTTATCGACTCCAGCATGATCCGCGCAGCCCAGTTGCAGGGCTATGTCAAAGCGCTGATCTCTGCTCCCACAGGCCAGCTCACGTTGGTTTTCGAATCGTTCGCATTCAAACGCGGCGTGCCAGCCGACGCCGACTACATGTTTGACGTGCGGATGCTGCCCAACCCTCACTACGAACCTGCCCTGCGCCACCTCACCGGGCGCGACCAGCCAGTCATCGAATTCTTGCAAGCGCAAGAAGAGGTAGACCTGATGCTGCACCACATCGCCCACTTTCTGGAGAACTGGCTAGACGCCCTGGCCCGTGATCACCGCAGCTACGTAACCGTGGCCATCGGCTGCACCGGCGGACAGCACCGGTCGGTCTACCTGGTGGAGCGGCTGGCACAGCGGTTTACGGCTGAGTGGGTCACGCTGAAGCGACATCGGGAAATTGATGCGGTTTAGGTTACTCCTAATTTGATAGCACCTTACGCACACTCTGCGAGGGCTAGAGGAAAAATAGACTGTTTAGTGCTTCCGCTGCGTCTTCACCACGTGAATTCTTCCGTGATGTATCACCGGCACCACCAAGGCATGCAAAGTCGCTAAGGCATGTTCGGTGATGGAACCAAGTGATTGACGTCGCTGGGTTGTGTTGCCAAGAGCTGCTGATCATCCTCTTGGGCAACAGCATATTCCACTGCAAGCCTTAGCATAGTCGGTGAAACGTAATGACGATGCGTGTAGTCAATCGCGGCCATATAGAACCGCCCAAACAAATGTTTGCAATGCACGCGGCTGCCCAGCATGATGTCCACGTGGTGCTTGTCGATAATTTCGACACTTACACCAGAACGAAACAACAGGTGCTTGTCGTTGGCCCCCAAGATAACCTCGGCTTTGGTATCGGCCGCGTTCACCCGCTGATCGAGCACTGGGTACCGATGGACGAAGAGTTTGGATTTATCCTGCGACAGCAATGAAGAGACCGGACAGCCCAAGGGCGATGTGCGCAAGCCAAACGGTTTCACCAACAGGTTGCGCAACGCCATGAGGTTGGTCACTCCCTTGGGGGCATTGCGTAAAAATCCTTCCAGCACGGCGCTCAGAAAGTTCGTTGCACTGGCATTTCCAAAATTTGCGCCACTGATACGCAGGCAAAAAGCATCGTCGTGGTGAATACGTAGATCAGTCAATTGCTGACCCAGCAATGCATGGGGAGGTAAACCATTCAAGGCCTTCACATTCCGTGCTGACTCGTTGTACGAGTAAAACCCAGCAGCACTTTTCCACGCTCCCCACCAACCGCGTACCATGCCCGCACTGCTGCGAACGGTATTGCAAACCACACGATGCAAAGTACCAGGTGGGGCGTCCAGCGACAAGGTTGTCGTGGGAATGGCTTCAGGCTGAAATTCTTTGGCTTGGAGCAGACTTTGCACTTTCTGCGGAAGCAGTTCCGTCAGCGCCGGAATGCTCGCTTCATTCGCCAACACCGTTTCTTTCAAGGCTTGGGACAGGTTCCCACCCAATTCATTGGTGTGACATGACAGTGCGAAGAAGACTGGGTGTAAAGAGTTGCGTGACAGAGGTGAAAACTGGTGCCAAGTTTCACCCCCGAATCGCACGGTGAACATACAGTCCGGCGGTATGTTGACGAAACGCAGGGCGCGGATGAAATTGCGTGGATCTTCCTGAATTTGTTGCGCTGAAGCGGAGGAGAAACGAAGCTGCGCGCCCCCACTGCCCGATACAGCGGTAAAAACGCGATGTCCCGCGTGGCGATGAAAGGAATGCCCTTGGGGACCCACTACAAACGAATAAAGCGACGTTGGATCGCCCTTGGCGAAATTGGTGCCACCAAGCTTTGCGGACGGCTCATCCAGTTCATCGACAAAAGAGGCGTGCTGACGCTGCCTTGACGCCACGCTGGCAAACAAATGGTTTCCCACACCGTGGCCCATTTGGGCAATCAAAGAGACCTCGACTGTCAGCCCGCCAGATTCTGATGGAATGCGAACCGATGGGAATGTCTCGACGACCTGCGTGAGATTCAGCATGCGCCCTACTCTTTCTTTGAATCGGGTTTTGGTGTCTTGATCGGAGCGCGCTCCCGCTTGAGCGGGCGGGCGACCGGACACAACTCAAATGCGTACGAAGTCAGCGTGTTGGCCAGGCTGTCCGCATTCAGTCGGTACAGCACAAACTGGCCGCACCGCTCGCTACTGACTAAGCCCGCTGTTTCCAGAACCGATAGGTGGCGCGAAACTGCGGGTGCACTCATGGCAAACCGCTCGGCAAGTTCGGTCGTACTTAGCTCTTTTTCAGTGAGATAAGCGAGGATTTTTCGCCTGGGCCCCGAGGCGAGCGCTTCAAAAATCTTATCGAGTGTTGCAGTCATTTCAATTAACTCATTTGTTAATAAGTTTATTGGTGGCTGGGCAAGATGTCAATCGAAATGGATTGGATCTATCCTGCGCCAAATTCTGCATTCCACTGAGCGCTGGCTAGATGCCCTGGCTCGTGACCACCGCAGATACGTAACCGTGGCCATCGGGTGCACCGGCGGTCAGCACCGGTCGGTCTATCTGGTGGAGCGGCTGGCGCAGCGGTTTGCGGCTGAGTGGGTTACGCTAAAGCGGCATCGGGAAATTGATGCGGTTTAGATTACTCATAATTTCATAGCACATCACGCACATTCTGCGAGGGCTACATCCTGATGCTGATACGACCATCGATGCAAAGACATGATTGACAGCTGCTGATTGCGAGCAGCGGTGCGGCACGACGCTAAGCTTTCATCTATCCGTAGCATGCGCTTGTGCGATGCTGGCTTGCCCGAACCACTTGCCGGTACATCGCCAATACAACCATCCAAATCCAATAACCAGCAGCGGGGAGACGATGCGAAGGTGCAGCATCACGCTGTCCTCCAACGCGGTGTTGTGGTCCAACTCCAACGCCTCGCCAGGGTTGAGCACGGCGTAGACTTTGAAATGCAGGTACAGCGTGACCAACAGCACTAGCGCTGCTGACAGGAATGCAAGAACCCCGGCAATCAGAATTCGAGCAGCCATCCGTGTCACGTTCAGCTTCACGGGTTCGCGCCTTTGCCCATGCACAGTCTGTACGAACGCACCGCACCAAGCGAGCAGGTAGCGACAAGCGCGGCACGCTCTCGCCCTGCAGCAGAGAGCTGCCATAAGTGAGGTGCGATTAGCGGCGTGCGGTTAGCTCTTTGAGTCATTTCATTCTGAACACGACAGTATTGGATTCCACAGGCTCCGCGTTCCAGTCGGGCCACACCTTAATGCTGGCCGCATACTGACCTGCTGCAAGTTGCGTCAGCACCAATGGCGCACCATCATGCGCAAACGTCCACTTCTGATCCTGCACCAGCACCATGTAATCCGTCGCAGTCGGCGGGGCGGGGTCAGCAATCCGCACAGGAACATCCACGTGCTTTCCGTCTTTCAAAATCGTAAGGCGTCGCGAACCGTTCTTCCAAATTTTCACGGTAGGCGCCAGCGCCTGAACGGTCACAGAAAAGCGCGGCGTCTCGCCAAGCTTGAACTCCGCACTAGCGGAAGTCAACGTGACTGAAATTTCTGCGGCATTCGAAACACGCTGCACCAACAATACGGCAACTACTAGAAAAAGGTGTCTCAGTCTCATGGATGCTGTCTCCTACAGCTTTCTGGGTTGATACCAAACGATTTATATATTTGGTTTGACACGCAATTGACTTCGCAACGGTAGCCGTTGCCTTGCCGTTCCGTGTCTGCAAAATCTCAATAGTAGTACTTGGTCCGCAAGGCCCACTCATTGGTGCGGTAGTTCTTCTTCAACCACTCAAACGCCTGCTGCGAATAGCTCTTTTGGCCCTTGGGCTTGTCAACATAACTGCATTCCATGCGGGTGGATGCAATGAAAAAATGAAGGGCCTTGGGCACCTCGGCATCTGTCGGATTGCGCTGGGCATAGTCCAACAAGAGGGGGCCCAAGTAGTCCGAGCGTTTGGGCAGCGCCAATAGTTTCTTCATGTCGGTCTTGGCCTGCTGGCGCGCTTCGGAGCTCAAAAATCGGGGCCATGCTGCATCCAGCGCGTCTGTGTCTGCCAATGAATTGCCACCAGCTGCAGCACCACAATCCCATGTGCCACCCACGCCACTTTGGCGAATCAGGTTGGGGTTGAGTTCTGGTGCGTTGGCAAAGATGAGCAGTGCGGCATCCCGCTTCGCCACAGGGTCTTTGGCATCCTGGTAGCGGCGGTACAGGTGGCGCGTGGTATCGCGGCCATTCATCACGTCGGGCGTCACGCTGTCGGCAATGGCGTAGTCTCCAAGAATGATGGCGCGTGTCCACACGATGTCGGCCAACGGGTTACTCAGCAGGCCCTTTGCCAGCGGCAGCGCCTTGTGCAGTTCTGCCAAAGAGAAGTGGCGGTACAGGTGGCGCTGGTAGTCGCTATCGGTTTCCGATGCTGCCCGTGCGGCGGGCAGTGCCTTTGCGTCTGTGCTTGTCTCGTTGGTGATGGGCACGGTGGCATCCCCATCGGCAGGTGCGCGTGCAGCGGCCTGAAAGAAGCCTTCGCGGGTGGGGGCGGTCAACATTTTGATGCCCAGCAAGCGGTTGCGCGTAGCCACCGCGAGGCCTGGCCGCTGCAACAGCGTGCTGATGCGCTGGTCTGCCTGCTCCAATTTTGCGCCAGTGACTTCAAGACGCGCCAAGTGGTATTGCAGGTGCACATAGGCGGGTGATGTGGGCGGCACGGCCGCTGCGGCTTTCAGCTCTTCGGGACTGAGATCGCCGGTGCGTGCCTGTGCCAGCAATGGCATCAACCAAAGTGGCTCGCCATACGCTTGCCAACGCTCGCGTGCCATGGGCAATGCGGTTTTACTTTCACCCTGCATGGCCGCAATCCACTGCGTCAGCGGCTCCTTGGCCGTCTGGGTGCCAGCGAGTTCGCGGACATCCCAAATCAGCAAGTAGTCGGACAGCTGGCGGGGTGACGCTGCCGTAAAGCGGCCCGACTGCACAGCGGCGGCCAGCTCGCCCAAGCGCTCTTGTGGGCGTATGCGCGCATCAATCCACCCCATCAGACCTTGCGCAGCAGGAAAGGTGGTTGCGATGGCGGCCAGTTCAGTGCGGGCTTGCTCCAATTGGCTGTGCCACTTTTGATCTTCAACTTGGGTATATGCAGCGTTGCTGGGGTTGGGCTCGCCACGGTCCAACGTGGCTTTGCGGATCAGGCAGCGCGCGGCAAGGTAGTCGCCCCAGCTGTGCCAGGGGGATGATTTGTCTTTTGCAATGGCCAAAAATTGTTGCCGGGCAGTATCAAACTGGCCGGCATAAAACAGGGCCGCTGCGGTTTGGTACGCGTGGTCATAGCGCAGCCATACAGGTGCATCGGCTGGTAGCGCGGCTGGCATGGGCGACACGGGCTTGGGCTTGTCACCGCGCACGCGGGTAACGAGACCACAGTTGGCAAATACCGCGTCCTGGTTGGCCAGCCATACTTTGGCCCACAGCTGCCCGCCCGATTGCAGGCGCTCCCCCAGGGTCTTGCTGGCGCGGCGCAAGGCATCATCCGCACAATTGAGGTGTTCAAAGTAGTTGACTTCGTCGTACTTGGTGACGGTGAGCTTGATCGCTTGCGCGCCAACAATGGTTTGGCGGGCAGTGAGCCAAGATGTCAGCGCATCGGCACTGTCACTGGTGCCTTTGCCGTCGTCTGCAAAGGTCTGAATGGCACCGATCTTCCAGCCGTCAATCTTTAGCGATTGCAGTTCGGCAGCCGTCAGTGGCTGGCCACTTGCGGCACGGAAGGCCAGATACAGGTACACCCGCCAATAGCTTCCCGGCACCACGCCGATCTGCCCACTGGCGTACTGCGGCAAATCTTTCAATACTGGCGATGATTCGGGGACAAAACTGTTTTGCGAAAAGCCATCGCCACCACTGGCCTGCGCGCTTACGGCAGCCAGTGACACGGTGATGATGGTGGCAAGCTGTGCCAGCAATTGGCGCGATGTACGGTGCATGGGTATCCTCCTCAATCAACTATAAGCCCCCGCGCTCTGCCGCTACGCGGGTCGCTGCCCCCCGAGGGGGTGCATTTCCCCTTGGGACGGCCCGGCGGGGAAACTATAAGCCGTCATTGACACGCTGCCACTGTTGCTGTGTCCACGAAGTGGGCGAGAAATAGTAGTGCCGCGGCGCAGTTGCGCGCACGGCGGCTTCGTCTTTAGCGGTGCCCAGGGCGCTTTGGCAGCGCGGGCGGGTGAAGCGGCCGTCTTCGTTCAGCTGCTTGCGCAGGCGCGCGTCGTCTCGCCCCATACGGAATGCCATGGGCACCACTTCATCGGCAGGCACGTCTTGCAGCCAATAGTCGCCCGCGCACCACGATGCCAATGCGGTAATTGACAAAGCAGTGTCGGCCGGGAGTTGGCGGCGAATGTCCTGCACCACTGCACGCAGAAATGCGCGCTGCGATTGGCGCACTTCAAAATCCAGCTGCACCACGCGTGCTTGGCCAGACTCCGCATGGCGTGCGGCTACTGCGAGCACCTGGTTCACCACCACTGCCTGTTGCGGCGCGTCCAACGTAGGCCGATTGCGCGTGGATGCATCCACATGCACCACCGGCACCACGACAGCATCGGGGCGCAGCAGCAAGGCCTGCGCGCGGGGCCTGGTGTGTACGGCAGTGCCGTCCAGTTCAACCGTAGTGGCAACATATGCCACCCCCACATTGGCAGGGAGCCAGCGCAGGTCTTCCGGCCGCTCCCATGCCCACAGCATGTGTGGGGGAAGTTGCTGCAGAGCCGGGTGTTGGGTTGGTTCTTGTATGGGGGCCGATATCAGCCAATAGCCCAGGCCTACGGCGCAGAGCAAGAGAAGAATCCAGTGCACGGCGCGATGGACAGATCCACGCAATCGCTCCCAATTTAATAGCTGCTTACGCATATTCCACGAGGGCTAGAGGCCTAATTACCCACCAACCAAGCCATCAAGCACCCCCAACACCCTGCAACAACTTGCGAACCGGCGCTGGCAAGCCCAGCGCAGGCCAGTCGGCTGCAGCCAACCAACGACCAGTGGCGAACTGGGTCGATGGGTCTGGCACATCCAACCGCCAAACATGCAGATACAGGTCCTTGTGCGTTAGCACATGGGTGAAGACGGGCAGTGCCTGCACTCTTGCTTGAAGCGACTTAGACACCACCGCCTTCAGCGCATCTTCACTGTCAAACAATGGCAAGCAGTGCAACCCAGCCCATACGCCGGGTGTGGGCCGTTTGTCGAGCCACACCGCGCCATCGGCGCACTGTGCCCATAGCAACCAAATCGATTGGCTGCTGCGCTTGAGCGTGCGGGTACGCACCGGGTAGCTCTGGGGGTCGCCCGCCTTCGCTGCTACACAGTCCTGGCGCACAGGGCAGACAGCGCATTGGGGTTTCTTGGGCAGGCACACAGTGGCACCCAGATCCATCATGCCCTGGGTGTAGCGCGGCATGGCCAATGCCGCAGTTTTGCCGGTGGGCAGCAGCTGCGTGGCGGCGTCCCACAGGGCGCGCACATTGGCACCCTGGGCCAGGTCGGCATCAAAACCCAGTACGCGGGTCACCACACGTTTGACATTGGCATCGAGTATGGCCACCCGCTCACCAAAACACAGCGACGCAATGGCCGCAGCAGTCGAACGACCAATGCCAGGCAGCGTTTCCAGTACCTCGGCTGTGCGCGGGAATACGCCGCCATGGTCTTGCATGATGTGCTCCGCGCAGCGATGCAGGTTGCGCGCCCGGCTGTAGTAGCCCAAGCCGCTCCACAGGCCCAAGACGTCATCCAGGCTGGCCGCTGCGAGTGCTGCCACATCGGGGCAGCGCTCCAAAAACCGGGCGAAGTAGCCCCGCACCGTGGCCACCTGGGTTTGCTGCAGCATGATTTCTGAGAGCCACACGCGGTAGGGGTCTTGTGTGTTCTGCCAGGGCAGATCGTTGCGGCCCTGGACAGCTTGCCACGTAACCACTCGCTGGGCAAAGGCGCTTGCCGCACCTGGTGGCGCACTAGCCGATAACACGCTCGCCAGTTGCGTGCTCAAGCGGATGCGCGCTCGCCGATCTCTTCAATCGGCCCATTGGCTGGCTGATGGGATGCGATCAAATAGTCGGTCAACTCAATCAATTTGAGCTCAATCTGGCTGATCGCAACTTCTTGCTGCTCGACGTCTTGGATGCGTTCGTCCAATCCACCGGCGGCTTGCTGAATACGGTCAATGGCTTCAATGCGGCGACTGAAATTGCGTCGGCGTTCGCGCAGTTGCGCATCCAACTGGGCGGCAGCGGACTTGCTCCAAAGTTCCACATCCCCCAAGGCCGCTTCGTGGATGCCGCGCAGCCGCGTGGACAAAGCGCGTACCAAGCGGTCAGCAAACTGGGGCTGAGCCAGTTTGAAGGCATTGCCAATGCCCAGGTATTGCACGTGACTGTTCTCCACCATGTTCAGGTCCGCCAGATGCGGCCCCATTTGCGGCTCTGAAGGTGCCTGCAAAGAGAACCCATGTTCGCCATTGAGCTGACGGAACGAGGCAGCCAGCATGGTCTGGATTTCGCCACACAGTGTCTCTACGCGCTGCAGGTTCGCCCGCAAGCGGTCAAATGTCTCGCCATAGGCCTTTTTGACGCCGAGCTTGAGCCCCTTTTGCAAAAGGCTGGTGTTGAGCTGGAGCATCTCTTTTTTCAAGGCCGTAGAGCCCAGAATGCCAAACACCTCGCGCAGCAGCTTCAAGTGCACAGAACGCACGGCGTGGATTTTTGCGCCCCCCAGGTCAAACTCGGCTTGCTCTTGGGAGATGCGTGATCGCATGTGCTTGATGACTGCGACATTCTTGCCCTGCAAGCCCTTGAGCTCCATCATTTGCTCGGTGAGGTCGCGCTTGCGAATATTGATGACGCGGCCGGTCTCGGCCCGCAGCTCCGTAATGCCAGAAGCCATCGCTTCGCCCAAAATGCGTTGGCGTTTGCCCATCATTCCGCGGCCCAAAGCGTCTTCCAGCACCGGCAGACAGCTGCGTTGCAGCAGTTCGTCATCTTCGGTCACTTTGGCAACCAGCCCTTTTTGCGCAGAGACGGCAATCACGCGGTCTTGGGGTATACCCAAGATGCTGGCAGTGCTGACCTTTTGGCGTTCGATTTGGGCCTGTATTTGTGCGGGTGTGCTCAGGTCATCCCACAGGGTGTCGATTTTGTTCAAAACGACCAACCGGGAATCGGTGTCGCCAGACTCGGTAATCAGGTGTTCGCGCCAGATGGAGAGGTCCGATTTCGTCACCCCGGTATCCGCACCCAAAATAAACACCACAGCATGGGCTTGTGGGATCAGGCTGACAGTCAATTCAGGCTCTGCGCCGATGGCATTGAGTCCCGGCGTATCCAAAATCACCAAGCCTTGCTTGAGCAACGGGTGAGCGATGTTGATCAGCGCGTGGCGCCACTTGGGCACTTCTACCATGCCGTTGGCATCCACCAAGGGGTTGTCTTCTGGCGACTGGTTGTGCCAAAAGCCCAGTGCAGTGGCTTCTTCTTGGGTCACTAGGCGGGTCTCAGCAACTTTCTCCAGTGCTGAGGCCAACTGTTGCGGATTGTTCACATCCAGGTCAATGCGCGTCCACTTTTCAGGGGCCATGCGCCATTCCATCAGTGCCTGGGGCTGCAAGCGGGTCTCAATCGGCAGCAGCCGCAGGCACGGGGGCACATCGGCGTCGTAGCCCATTTCGGTGGGGCACATGGTGGTGCGCCCAGCGCTTGCGGGCATGATGCGGCGGCCATAGCCGGCAAAAAACACGGCGTTGATCATCTCGGACTTGCTGCGTGAAAACTCAGCGACAAAAGCGACCATTACCTTGTCTGACCGCACTTGTGTACCCAGGCGGCGCAGGCGTTCTTCGACTGCAGCGTCGAGCAGCTCATTGTCCTTTAGCCACTCCGATAACAGCTTCAAGCGCAGGCCGAATTCCCGCCGCCATGTGCCAAGCTGATCAAACTGTTCGTTAAATGAAGTACTCAAGTGTCCCCCCGTCTAGCCGCTCAATATAGCACTGCGGTTCGCTATGCCAATCAGGGTTTCTGGCATTGGGCGCAGAAAAATGTAGACCGCTGGCCTTGCCGCAGGGCCCGGATGGGCGTTGCACACGCTTTGCATGGCAAGCCTTCGCGTGCGTAGACCATAGCGTCGAGTTGAAAATGGCCCGCCTCACCGTCGGCATTTGAGAAGTTTTGCAGGGTGCTGCCGCCGCGTTGCACGGCACGGGCCAGCACGTCGCAGATCGCCTGGTGCAATTTCCTGACCCGTGGGCGGCTCAGTTTGGCAGCGCGTGCGGTTGGCCGTATGCCTGAGAGAAACAAAACCTCTGACGCGTAAATGTTGCCGACGCCTACGACAACGTCGCCTGCCAGCAACACCTGCTTGATGGGCGCCTGGCGTCTGTGCAGGCCTTCGTAGAACAAGGCTGGATCAAAACCCGTCGTCAGCGGCTCCATGCCCAGTTTGCCCAAGAGCTTCACCGCAACCGGGTCCTGCTCACCGGACACCATGACAACGGCACCAAACCGGCGAGGGTCGTTCAGGCGCAAGACGCCCTGTGTGGTGTGCAGGTCAAAATGGTCGTGCTTGCCCGCCTCTGGTGGCTGCAATGAAAACGACAGACTGCCCGACATGCCCAAGTGCAGCATCATAAGGCCTTGGTCCAGGTCTATCAGCAGATATTTGCCGCGGCGGCGCACACCCAGTACGGTGCGGCCCCGCAAGGTTTCGAGTTCACCCCCTAGCGGCCACCGCAAGGGCTTGCCCAAGCGCGCGCCCAGAACCTGCGCTCCAGCGATGCGATTGGCAAAGCTGAGTCGTGTAACTTCTACTTCGGGCAGTTCAGGCATGGGGATGGGGACATGTTGTTGGGGACGTGTATGTGGGCTTTGCGGCTTGGATTATTATGGTCTGATGAAAAGCATTCCTTGCCTAATTGCCATGACCCTGGTCACCGCCTGTTTGGGCGCGCCAGCACTGGCTGCGCCGCCCAAGGTGGAAGAGCCTATCAATTCCAACATGGATGCTGAGTTGTTTTACCAGATTCTTGTGGGTGAAATGACAGCAGACGGGGGCGACAACGGGTCAGCCTATGGCTTCATTCTTGACAGCGCTCGCAAGGCGAATTCACCCAAGTTGTATGAGCGCGCCGTAGAGCTGGCACTGCGGGGACGTAATGGGGAGGCTGCACTGGAGGCTGCACAGTCGTGGGCGCGTGCCTTTCCATCGTCGCGCGATGCCAATCGCTTTCAACTGCAAATCCTCTTGGGATTGAACAAGATTGCGGAAACGCATGAACCCATCAAGCGCGAATTGGCGTCACTTGTGCCTTCGGAACGCGTTGCGGCAATCAGTCAGTTGCCACGCTATTTTGCACGCACCGCCAACAAGAAATTAGCCGCCACCGTGGTGGAAAAGGCCTTGGCACTTGAATTGATCAACCGCACCACTGGACCCGCAGCGTGGGCTACAGTCGGCAACATGCGCCTCATGGCCCAAGACACAGCCGGAGCCCTGGATGCGGCACGCCGCGGTGTTGCGCTCAAAGCGGATGCAGAAGAACCCGTGTTGCTGGCCGTCGCCCTGCTGGACCAAAAGGTTGCCGGAGCTGACGCCATCGTCAACAAATACATGGCCGGCAAACCGACGCCCGACTTGCGCATGGCACTGGCGCGCCATGAGATCAGCAGACAGCGGTATGCCCTGGCTTACGCGCAAATGCTCCTCCTGACCCAAGAAAAGCCCGATTTCCCAGAGGCATGGCTGCTGCGGGGATCGTTAGAACTGCAAGATGCCAAGTACGAACTGGCAGCGTCATCCGTCAAAGCATTTATTGACCTCAACCCCCATCCGCCACAAAGCGAAGATGCACCTGTGGCCATGGGACGCGGTTTGGTGCAGGCCTATTTGTTGTTATCGCAAATAGCTGAACAACAAAAGCAATATGAAGAAGCAAAAGCATATTTGGGGCAAATCTACAGCCCCAAAGACGTGCTGCGTGTTCAGAAACGTCTCGCCGCCATCTTGGTGCGCGAGGGCAAGGTAGACGAAGCGCGTGCCACCATTCGTGCAGTGCCGGAAGTGCTGGCGTCTGATGCGTTGGAAAAAATCAATGCCGAGGTACAGATCCTGCGAGATGCCCGCCGCTATGGCGAGGCCTATCAAATGTTGACCGACGCAGCGGCAAACTATCCGAATGACATCGACGTGGTCTACGACCTGGCCATGATGGCCGAACGGCTTGGCAAGCTCGATGAAATGGAAAAGCTGCTGCGCCAAGTGATGGAGGCGCGGCCTGACTACCACCACGCGTTCAACGCCTTGGGCTATTCATTTGCGGATCGCAATATTCGTTTGCCGGAGGCGCGCCAGCTCATTCAGCGCGCCCTGGAATTTGCGCCTGACGATCCTTTTATTACCGACAGCCTGGCCTGGGTCGAATTCCGCGCAGGAAACTTGGCAGAAGCGTTACGCTTATTGCGCGGTGCGTTTCAAGCCCGTCCAGACGCTGAAATTGCGGCCCACCTAGGCGAAGTGCTGTGGGCCGCCGGTGAACGAGACCAGGCCATCGCAGTGTGGAAAGAAGGCGTGGGTCTGAATCCACAAAACGAAACGCTGCGTGAAACCATGCAACGGCTGCGCGGCGCTCTGTGAAGTCACCGGCTGCAATGCTTGTGCGATGGGTACTGGCACTAGCTATTGTTTTTATAGCAGGGTGTGCAACAAACACGAGGGCTAAAGACCCATTAAATGATGCATACTGGCAAGGCCGCATCGCACTCAAGATCAACAGCACGCCAGCCCAGGCTTTTTCTGCCAACTTTGAACTGGAGGGCGACGCAACCACCGGGCGACTTTCTTTTTTAAGCCCACTGGGTAGCACAGTGGCGCAGTTGCAGTGGGATGCCACCGGTGCGCAGCTACAAACTACCGGCGAGCCCCAACACTTTGACTCATTGCAAGCCCTGACGCTGCACGTCACCGGCGCCGCGCTACCCATTTCAAGCCTTTTTGAGTGGCTGCGCGGGCATGAGGTGCCAACACCCGGGTGGAGCGTCAATCTTCAGGACATTGGCACAGGGCGCATTACTGCCGAACGACTGGCACCGGACATTCCCGCCACACTGAAGATCGTTTTGGACCGCTAAACGCCGTCCTGCTTCTACACCGGATAATCGCTGCATGCAGTCGCTCTACGACGTTCCCGCCCCCGCAAAACTCAATCTGTTTTTGCATATCACTGGCCGCCGCGCAGACGGATACCACTTGCTGCAGTCCGCCTTTATGCTGATTGACTGGTGTGACATGTTGCATTTCAGCGTTCGCCACGACGGCCAGATCAGCCGCGAAGACCTCACCAGTGCCCTGCCAGTGGACGACTTGATTGTGCGGGCCGCGCGCTTGTTGCAACAGACATCACAGTGCCCATTGGGCGCGCACATTGGCATTTCCAAATCCATCCCGGCGCAAGCAGGCATGGGAGGCGGGTCTTCAGATGCTGCGTCGACCTTGCTCGCGCTGAACCGGCTGTGGCGGCTCAATTTGCCGCTTGAAGCACTTGCCAAAATGGGGCTGATGTTGGGCGCAGACGTTCCCTTCTTTCTGGGCGGAGGACATGCCTGGGTCGAAGGCATTGGCGAGAAGCTCACGCCGCTGTCTTTGCCGCGCGCGCGCTTTGTGGTGGTGAAGCCCAGTACCGGCTTGGACACCAAGCTAATTTTTTCTGACCCAGCTTTAAAGCGCGACTCAGAAACTGCTATAATTTCAGGCTTCGCTGCAGACGCACACGGATTAATCTCAAGTTCAATATTTGATTTTGGTCGGAATGACTTGCAGGCCGTTGCCCAGCGGTTGTGTCCTGATGTAAACCTCGCACTGGCGTGGCTGCAATCACAAGGACTCAATGGCAGGATGACAGGTTCTGGAAGCGCGGTGTTTGCGCAACTGGTGCATGGTATTGATGTGTCAAGTGCGCACAACGCATGGCAAGTCAGGTTATGCAGCAACTTGGATGACCATCCCCTGAAGGGTTGGGCAGCCAGCGAAGGGATAATGACAGTTTAACGGTTGGCTGCCAAATGCGGTCAACCTGTGTAGGGGAGTCGCCA
>CAYXWW010000018.1:0-38490 GCA_964468905.1 uncultured Rhodoferax sp.
TTGGCCTCCGAAGCCAAGGGTCGTGGGTTCGATCCCCGCCAGCCGCACCAATTGGCCATTTCTCGACGTGCCACAATGTCCCTGGAAGCATAAACGTTCCGCTTCGGAACACATATGCTTCATTTTGAGCGCGGAACGCTTATGCTTCATTCATAAAAAAATGAGCGGTTGTCGCTGAAGGGCCTTTTGTAGCAAAAAGCGCCTCAAAATCTAGTGTAATTTACAAAAGCAGCCCTTTTGGGGCGCTTTCCGCGGAACGCTTATGGTTCATAGCGGAACAGAAATGCTTCATCCCCTCTGTCTGTATTCTTAAGCACTGTCAACTGGTCCTCATCCTTCAGACATTTTGAGTTGCATTTGCAACCAGCAGTAATCTTGTAAACCCTTTGTAAAGGCATTTTTCACGTTCGATTACACTCGGCCCCATCGAAAATGGAGAGGGCTGGCGCCCAGCAAAAAAAGACTCAACCTGGCGCCTACATTTAAAAGCTCGCGCATCGCGTGCAGCTGAGTCAGTGAATCCTCCGTAAGGCGAATGGTTGCACCACCCCGGTGTAAACATTGTGGTGTCCATTTTTCTTGCAACCGGCTTTCCCGGCATGCATTAAAAATGGAGCTTCAGCGTGACCGAAATCAGCACCCGTGCACTGCAAGCTGCAGAACAACAGATACCTGCGCCCACCGCACCGCAGGCATCCCTGGCCGCCCTGTGCGCCATAGCCCGCCTGCACCAGGTAGCCGCTGATCCCGCCACCCTGGCCCACCAGCTAGGCCTGGCTCCCAAAGACCCCGTCACCACCCAAGACCTGCTGCGCGCCGCACAGCACATCGGCCTCAAAGCCAAACGTAGCAAGACCACCCTAGACCGACTGGCCCTCACACCACTGCCAGCATTGGCCATCCTGCAAGGGGAGCGCATCGTCATCCTCGCCCAATGCGACGGCCAACGCGTCCTCTACCAAGACAGCGCAGCCCTTGTTACCGGCCAAGCCACCGGCCCCACCATCGAATCCACCGAAGTCTTTGCCGAGCACTGGACGGGCGAACTCATCCTCATCACCAGCCGCGCCAGTTTGGCCGGCAGCCTCGCCAAGTTCGACTTCAGCTGGTTCATCCCCGCCCTCGTCAAATACCGCAAGCTCCTGGGTGAAGTCCTGCTTATCTCCTTCGTGCTGCAACTCTTTGGCTTGGTCTCGCCCCTGTTCTTCCAGGTCGTCATGGACAAAGTACTCGTCCACAAAGGCCTCACCACCTTGGACGTACTCGTCACCGGTCTGGTCATCGTCGTCGTATTCGAAAGCATCCTCTCTGCGCTGCGCGCCTACGTGTTTAGCCACACCACTAGCCGTATTGACGTAGAGCTCGGTGCCCGATTGTTTCGCCACCTGCTGGCCCTGCCTCTGGCCTACTTCCAGGCCCGCAGAGTGGGCGACTCGGTAGCCCGTGTGCGTGAGTTAGAAAACATCCGCAGCTTCTTAACCGGCAACGCCTTGACCGTGGTCTTGGACGTCTTCTTCTCCATCGTCTTCATCGCCGTCATGCTGGTCTACAGCGTGCCGCTCACACTCATCGTCCTGGTCAGCCTACCCCTGTACTTTGGCCTAAGCCTAGCCGTAGTCCCCATCCTGCGCGCCCGTCTGGACAACAAATTCGCCCGCGGTGCAGAAAACCAAGCCCTCTTGGTGGAAACCGTCAGCGCCATCCAAACCGTCAAAGCCACCGCCCTGGAGCCCGCCTTTGGCAAACGCTGGGACAACCAGCTAGCCGCCTACGTATCGGCCAGCTTCAAAACCCAGAACCTGGCAACGGTTGCCCACGAAGCCGTCAACCTGATCGGCAAACTGGTCAACGCCGCCACCCTGTGGTACGGCGCACATTTGGTCATGGCCAATGATCTGTCGGTCGGCCAGTTCATCGCCTTCAACATGTTTGCCCAACGGGTCAGCCAACCCATCATGCGCATGGCCCAGCTCTGGACCGACTTTCAACAAACAGGAATCTCGGTAGCCCGATTGGGTGACATCCTCAACACCCACACCGAAGTCCCCCCCACCAGCACCGCCCAGCTCCCCCCACTCAAAGGCCGCATCACCCTGGACAAAGTAGCCTTTAGCTACCGCCCCGACGCACCCCCGGTACTCAAAGGCATAGACCTCGACATCCAAAGCGGCGAAGTCATCGGCATCGTGGGCCGATCCGGCTCCGGTAAAAGCACCCTGACCAAACTGGTACAGCGCCTCTACAGCCCACAGGGCGGAAGAGTCTTGGTAGACGGCATCGACATCAGCCTCATAGACGCCGCCCAGCTGCGCCGCCAAGTCGGCGTAGTCCTCCAAGAAAACTTACTCTTTAACCGCACGGTGCGCGAGAACATCGCCATCACCGACCCTGCCGCCCCCATTGAAGCGGTCATGCGCGTGGCCATGCTGGCAGGGGCCCACGACTTCATCAGCGAACTACCCGAAGGCTACGACACGATGGTGGGCGAACAAGGTGCCAGCTTGAGTGGCGGCCAGCGCCAGCGCATCGCCATAGCCCGGGCACTCTTCACCAACCCCCGGGTACTGATATTTGACGAAGCCACCAGTGCGCTGGACTACGAGAGCGAGGCCATCATCCAGCGCAATATGCGCCTCATCTGCAATGGCCGCACTGTCCTCATCATTGCCCACCGCCTGAGTGCAGTCCGCAACGCCAACCGCATCGTAGTGATGGATCACGGCAACATCGTAGAGACCGGCACCCACGACCAACTGCTGGCCAAACAACAAGGCATCTACGCCCACCTGTGGCGCATGCAAGACGGCGTGCGGCCCAGTGCAGCTGCAACGGGCGACAAGCCGCCTGCCGTCAAGCCAGCGGGCGTTGCAGCATGAGCGCTCCACAGCCCACTGCCGCCAAACCCCAACGCCACCCCGCCATCGAACTGCTAGCTCGCTACAAAGCGGTCTTTGCAGCAGCCTGGCAGCACCGTGCTGAGCTGGCAGGCCCGAAACGGCTGGCCGATGAAGTGGCCTTCTTACCCGCAGCCCTGAGCCTGGCCGAGACCCCGGTACACCCCGCACCCCGGCGCTTTGCCTGGGCCATCATGGCTGTGTTTGCACTGGCATTGGTTTGGGCCTGCGTAGGCCAGGTGGACATTGTGGCCATAGCCCCCGGGCGCATCATCGTCTCAGACCGCACCAAGGTCATCCAGCCGCTGGAAGCCAGCGTGGTGCGCAAAGTGCTGGTCAAAGACGGCGACCGCGTGCAGGCCGGCCAAGTGCTGGTGGAGCTGGACCCTACGATCGCCACCGCCGACAAAGTGGCCGTGCAAGAGCAGCTTACCGCAGCTGCATCGGAAGTGATGCGCACTGGGGTGTTGCTGAAGTTGCTATCAAATCCGAAGCTGGCTACGCCCATTCTGCGAGGGCTGGAGGCTGATTTGCCCAGTGACATTCTGGCCAAGACCACGACCAACACTGGCACGACCGGCACCACAACCGCCAGCACCATCCCCTGGAACACCGCCACCCAAGCCGCAGCCCAGGCCCAGCTACTGGCCGAGTGGCAAGACATCCGTGCAAAACTCGCCAAGATGGATGCCGAGGCCAACCGGCGCAATGCAGAGATCGGCACCGTCACCCAAACGGTAGCCAAGCTCAACGCCACCGTGCCCATGGCCCAAACCCGCGAGGCCGACTTCAAGAAACTGGTCGAGCAAGGCTTTGTCTCCAGCCACATGACCCAGGACAAAACCCGCGAACGCGTGGAGCTGGAGCGCGACCTTGCCACCACCCACGCCCGCCTGGCAGAAGCCCAGTCCACCCTGCACGAGACACAGCAAGCTAGAGTCGCCTACCAGATGGAAACCCAGCGCCTCTTGAGCGACCGCCAGGCCCAGGCTGCATTCAAACTGCTGCAACTGGCCCAAGACCAAACCAAGGCCGAGCAACGCCAACGCCAAACCCAGCTCACCGCGCCGGTGGCCGGTGTCATCCAGCAGCTGTCCATTCATTCGGTGGGTGGTGTGGTCACCTCTGCACAGCCGCTGATGATTGTGGTGCCCGAGAGCGCCACTGTTACCGCTGAAATCTCCATTGCCAACCAGGACATTGGCTTTGTGAATGCTGGGCAGAGTGCAGAGGTGAAGCTGGAGACGTTCTCATACACCAAGTACGGCACGGTCAGTGCCAAGGTCGACATGGTGACGGCGGATGCTGTTACTGATGAAAAGAAGGGCTCTTACTACCCGGCCACCTTGACGCTGGCCAAGAGCGACATGCTGGTCGATGGCAAGCGGGTGCATATCAGCCCGGGGATGAATATCACGGCGGAGATCAAGACGGGGCAGAGACGGATTATTGAGTACCTGTTGTCTGCGGTGCAGAGGGCGGGGAGTGAGAGTTTGAGGGAGCGTTAGGGGAGCGTTATGCAGAAATCACATCTAGATGTTCACAAACTTGCTACTAAGACTACAGCGAGCAGTTCAGGTGTAACAGATGCTGTCGGCGATTTTTCTATAGTCCGATGTAAACATGGAGTTGCGCCGGGAATTCTCAAAATGTCGGCAATAAATTTTGGAGTAATGAAATGAAGCGTGTACTTGGAGGTGTGAGGTGCTTTTGGATTGTCGCCCTAGCGACTCTGCCCATCTTTGTCGGTTGCCAAAAGAACCTCAATGAGCAGCCACTTAGTTACTGGGCCGACCCCATAAGCTTGAAGGAAGACAGCTTCGGCTTTGCTGACGGCTGTTCGCTGGCCAGTGCCCAAGCCATCATCAAGTCGGGCCTGCCTTTTCCGAACTATGGAACCAAAGACGAACTTGCCGCAGACAGTAAAACCATCAACAAACGTATCGCCACGGTGGATGTTTGGTTGGGTGGCACACGTTTTGTATTTCCGGCCGAGCTGGTTAAGAGCGGCGACTTTCCTGCGAACAACCCAAACCGCTACAGGGGTATGGGTGGCACCTTGCCGCACTTTTACCCCAAGGACCCGACGGGCGCATTTGCTGCGGAGAAAGACGGCATGGGGGCCATGGTGGATGTGAAGTTTGTGTGCTCGATGGAGCCCGGATTCGCGCAGAGTTGGGGCGAAGGTCCGCACTCCAATGAAGAAGCGATAGAAAGGGCCAAAGCCAGTTACGAGGAAAAATCCAAGGGCTCGCCGTATCCCGGAGTGGTCACGATCAACCGGCGTGACGATCTCGGTATGACGGAAGTCCTGCTTGACCGTGGGAGTGAGGCAAACAATGAAAGGTATTGGGAGGCCACCTACTTTCCGCTAAACCGGGAGCTTAAGGGGGCTCTGGATGGCCGTGTCAGTCAGATTGGCTGTCGAACCCGCAATGACCCTGGGCCGAAGAAGCGCTACGGCGGCGTCGGGCATACCTGCGGCGCAGGCATTGGGATGACGCCCAACGTTTCAGCCATTGTCACCATGTATGTATCCCATGTCGACCAGATGCCCGCCATCTTCGACCAAGTTCAACAAGTCATCCTTAACGCCAAGAAAGCAGCAGAGTAAGCATGCCAACTTCATTTCAATTCAACAGCACACAGCTCGCTGAAATCAAGCGCCTGCGGGACATCGCAGCAGCACCAGGAAACAAAACACTTGCTGGTGGCGGTGTGGATCTGTACACCTATGTCTTTAAATGCGTAAGCGGCATTGACCTTAATGGTGACCCGCTTACCCGTGGCGCATCGGTAGTGCTGGACGCAGTGACCAACATCCAGCAACCTGAGCGCGTTGCGATGAGTTGGGTCTATGGGGCGCTGCAGGTCAACAAAAGCAACGGCATCTTTTCCACTGTTATCCGCGAATACAACATCCGACAAGGCGTACTGCGTGGCAAAGGTGTGTTCAGCGCGAAGGACCTTGACACCGCTTCCAACGCCGTTGCAGTGCTTTTTGCCGACAGTATTTTGAATCCGAAACTGGCAGATGGTGTTACCGACAACCCGAGCTATCACAAGCTTCCCTCCATCCAGGAGATTGGTGATACCGATTTGAACGGTGTTCGGAATACCTTGTACCCAGGCAACGACGCGGTGGGGAGTGAGTTGTACCTGAACCAAGCTTGGCCCGGTATTGTCATGCTGGGCTCGCTCGGTGGGCAATACACTGACCGCTTATTGCGCTATGACGAAAGCACGCAACCTGCGAAACTGGACTCATTGGCCGACTTCAAGAGCATGTTGTTTACTTGGGATGCCTTTAAGACCGCCTATGACAAAACTAAGTTGAGCGGTACCAGCTTGTCCGACTTCTTGATAGCTCTGAATTGGCCAGCTGTATTTGTTGTCCAAGCGCTAGCTGCCGTTGCGGCTACGGGCGGAACTGATCCGGCAAGGGCTGTTTTCAACACGCTTGCTGGCAGTCAGAGCACCCAGTCCAAGGACGGCAAAGATGGCTTGGCCTTGATTTCCACCATTGGCTCGAAAAAATTCCTCGATATGTTGATGGGCGCCACGGTTGGCTCCAGTCAACTAGGCACTACCACCGATGACAACTTTGTCAGCCGCGCTACCACCTTTTTTGACGCCTATCGCAACACACTTCAATCGATTGGTGCCACATTGCTGCCAACCGACCCAGCGAGTTTGACTGCTCTGGCAAGGACAGATGTCAATGCACGCGCTGCGCTGGCGGCTTTAAGCGTTGTTGGCGTGAAAGTCAGCAGCGTAGTAGCACAAAAATTTAGTCTCTTTGACCCTTCTACCGGCCAGGGAAACATCACTGACAGCTGGATCAGCGATCGCGCAGCGTTCACCGCGGCGCTTTACCAAGATGCGCGCGGTACAGCGATGCCCGGCGGCCCGTCGAGCACTCGCTACGCAGATTTGACCAGCAATACAGAGCTACGCTTGGGTGCAGGTACCACAGGTCCACGCGTGCAGCTTGTATTTGGCGGTGAGGGGGCAGACACAGTTGGCGGTCAAAGTGCGGGTGACCACTTGTACGGCGGCGGTGGCGAGGATGTTCTCAATGGCATGTCGGGTGACGACTATTTAGAAGGCGGCAGCGGTACAGATACTTACCAGTTCACTGAAAGCTACGGCAATGACACCATCCTCGACACTGACGGCAATGGCACCCTCACCGTCGACGGAGCAGCCCCCGCAGCCGGTAAAAAGATAGGCGACAACCTCTGGCAATCCGACGACAAGAAATGGCGCTACTCCCTGAACGACCGCGACGAACTCCTCATCAGCCAGGCAGGCAACGCCAACCACATCACCATCAAAGGCTGGTCGGTCATTGGCGGCAGCAAACTCGGCATTGACCTGCAAGGCGCAGCCACACCCACTTCATCCACCACCCAAACCTACACCGGCGACCAACGCCCCAAGATCATCGGCGTAGGCCAAGAAACCCAACTCACCGTCACCTCCGACAAACCGGCCTACGGCACCTACGCCTGGGGCGAGACCACCTGGGCCGCAGACGGAACATTGAACAACGGCCTGCCAGAGGCCAACTTCGCCGACGTCATCACCGGCACCGCAGCCAATGACAAAATCTCCGGCCTGGGCGGTAACGACGCCTTAAGCGGCGGCGCAGGCAACGATGTCATCGACGGCGGAACCGGTGACGACTTGATAGGCGGCGGAGCCGGGAGTGACACCATCCAAGGCGGCGCAGGCAACGACTTCATCGCCAGCAGCGCCACCCTGAATGTTGCTCCGCGCAACAAACCCACCGACAGCTGGAGCCCACCGGGCGGCCAAGCAGTCATCACCCAAGGCCCCGGCTGGGGCGTCTACAAAGACACCAAAGACGGCGAACCCATCACCATCTGGAGCGGCACCGACACCCCCAGTGGCACCGAAGCAGACGTCATAGACGGCGGCGCAGGCAACGACCACATCATCGCCAGCGGTGGAGCCGACCGCGCGCAAGGTGGAACTGGCGACGACCAGCTAGACGGCATGGGGGGAGACGACATCCTCGAAGGCAATGACGGCAAAGACACCATCAACGGCGACGGCCTCATCAAACCCGGCTACTTGAACAGCGTAGCCGCCCAATACCATGGAGCCGACTTCATCGACGGCGGTGCGGGTGATGACGAACTCACCGGCGGCGGAGGAAGCGACGACATCTACGGTGGAGCCGACAACGACAAGATCTGGGGCGACGACACCGGCAACACCGGTGATGCCAACTACCTCAACCTGGCCTACCACGGCAATGACTACTCAAGAATTGCTACTAAATCAGTAGCTGCCTACGCACGTTCTACGAGGGCTAGAGGCCTATTCCATTCAAAAATACACTCTAAATCAGAATTTGGCCTTGCGCATCAACTCAGCCAGCGACATATCCAAGGCTTGGGCAATGGCATGCATCTTGAGCAAAGTCACATTGCTATCTCCGCGTTCCACTCCGCCCATGTAGCTGCGGTCGAGCCCTGTCAGCAACGCCAGTTGCTCTTGCGAGATTCCCTGCTTCAAACGTGCAGCACGTACCGTGCTGCCAAAGGCAAGCAACAGCGGGTCGCGGTGGTGGCTCTTGGCGAGGGACGGCACCCGAGAAGCATCCCAAATGGCAGGATAAACATCCACGGGATATATCCGCAAAACTGCGAATCAAAAGTTCAAGTATTGGTGCCAAAGGAGGTGGTATGAACATTTCAAATTCAGTCAAAGCGATAGGGATACGGCTCTGTGCATGGAGAACACTGTTGCTCATACTTTCGGCATTGACATTAACTGCGTGCGAAAAGCCTATCCACCCCAACGACTTGCCAGTAAGCCACTGGCTCAAAGACGAAGATGCCTGTATACGAAAAACGGCAGAGTCCATCATCGCCTCTGGCAGACCCTGGCCCAACGAAGTACGGGAAATCCGCGAGGACAAACAAGATCACCTAGTTCAATATGACCTGTGGATTGCAAACCAGTTGTACGTGATGCCAGGTGAACCCAGTTTCCTTACCCGCAACGGATTTGATGCAACTCATCATCCTTGGAAGTACACCGCTGTTTCTGGCAACTTGGAGAACGTGCTGGGTATTCCTCAGCAAAAGTTCAAAGATTGGAAAGTCGGTGGAACGCTTTATGGAAATATTTATTGTTCATGGGGTGAACCGACGACCCGCTCAGTTGTTGCGAGGGGATACCACGCCACCACACGTGCTGGTCTGATTCAAAAAGTGACCGATGAGCTAAAAACTCAACCTGATGTGCTGAAGGTTGAAGTCAATGAGCGCGATGACATCAAGATGGCCGAAATCAACATCACCACCGCCCAAAAGAGCTACACCTCTACCTATGTTCCACTCGACATGAAGCAGGTGTTGCCAGATGGTCGCATCGCTTACAAATTGATTTCATGCAGTCAAAAGTACGACCCGGATGCTGACTTGAGCGTAGGTAGTTCCTGTCGCGCATGGATAGCTCTAGGTTCGAACAACATTGAAATGGATTTCATGGTCTATCAGCAGTATTTGCCGTTCTTGCCGGCCCTGCACGACCACATTCTCAACACCTTTATTGCCTCCCGGAAAAACTAATCATGGCTACATCATTGCAACTTACCACAGCACAAATAGCGCAACTCACATCCTTGCGCGTGCAGCCAAATTCCAGCCTCATTGGTGCCTGGGCACCTTTTTACGAATACCTCGCACAGTGCATTCGCAACTCCGTATTGCCGCGTGGTACTGCATTGGTAACGGCGGCTGACGTAACAGTGCTGCGCAGCAGTAGTCTGTTACCAGAGAACCAATTGCAAAGCATGGTTTGGCTTATGGGTGGTGTTCAGGTTAATAGCGATAGCGGCGCTTTCTCCAAGATTATTCGTGAATACAACCTTCGCCAAGGGGCGCTGCGTGGCAAGACATTTACCTCCACCGATTTGCAGCTCGCATCGAACGAAGTTGGCCTGCGGATGGCCAATCAAATTTTGGGTGAACCGGGGGTTATTGAAAAGCCACGAAACTATGGCTTGGTCCCCACTGTCCCCGAAATCGGCGAGGTCGATCTCAACGGTGTGCGCGACGTTCTTTACCCCAATAACCGGTCGGTCAGCGATCCGATGTACCTCAACCAAGCATGGCCCGGGGTCATCATGTTGGGCAAACAAGGAGGTGATTTTCTGGGTCGTTTGGCGGCGGCGGGTGACACGGGTACTGCTGACAAACTCAAGGATATGCAAGACATGCTGTTCGCCTGGGATGCATTCAAATATGCATTTGATAAGACAGGCATTTTTGATGTTGCAGCAGCACAAGACCTTTCCATCACACTGGGCATTGCAAACTGGGCCGATCTCCCTGGCGCACTGACACACATCACGGATGCTAAATGGTGGTTTGACTTATTGATCGAGAGACAGAATAAGGCTGTCGGTATCGATCTCAAAACAATCCATGACATCGGCTCCAACAAATTCTTGGACATGCTTATTGGCGCAGCGCAAGGCAGCTCGGTCATCGGCACAACCACGGATTCCAACTTCGCCACCCGCGCCAAAGATTTCTTCGATACCTTTGGGGCCGCACTCCAAACCACCCCAGCCAAACTCCTGCCCGCCGATGCTTCGAGTCTTGCCGCGGCAGCCAAGACGGATGTCAACGTGCGCGCTGCACTGGCCGCACTGAGTGGTGTGAGCGTAGAAGTGCCCAGCACCGTGGCCGACAAGTTCAGTCTTTACAACCCGGCCACCGGCCAAGGCAACATTACCGACAAGTGGATAGATGACATCTCTAAAACGCAAGCGGCGTTCATGGTTTATTGGAAGGACGGTCGCACAAACGGCATCCTCAGCGTTTCCAACTTGAATCTGCCATTTTGGCAACTGGGCGATACACAACTTGTGGTTGAAGGCGCAACACCAGCCGCTACCCAGCAACTCCTAATCGACGGAATCGATCTAGGTCTAGGCGTTATCCCCACTGCGCTGCGCTACTTTGGCAATGACGACAACAACACCAAATCAGGCGCTGATGGCGATGACCGCATGTATGGAATGGGTGGCGACGACACGCTGGACGGCAAAGGTGGCGACGACTATTTAGAAGGCGGAAGCGGAGTAGACACCTACCAGCTCACCGGCAGTTTCGGCAAAGACACCATAGTCGACAACGACGGCAAAGGCACCCTAACCCTAGGCGGCCAAACCCTCAACGGTGGACGCGCCTTCGGAGTAGCCAATCAATACAAAGGCAAAGATGCAGGTGGCGTTGAAGAACTCTACCGCGTCATGGACGACGCCCGCTCATCCACCGGCAAGACACTGGTCATTAGCAAACAAGGTGACACCAACAACACCATCACCATCAACAACTTCGACACCGCTGCCGCATATGGAGCCACCGGCTACCTCGGCATCAAACTAGACAAGACCCCCGCAGTCGCCCTGATCGCCACCAACGACAGCGCAGCCGCTGGCGACTTTTGGGACGACATCAGCGCCAATATCACCAGCCTGGCCGGAAAAGCATCATCCGTGCTGGAGGGCACAGGCCAAACCTTCACCATCAACCTCAAGACAGCCGCCACCGCCGGGCAAACCATCGTGCTGGGCATACAAGGCCTAGTCAACACAGGCCTCAAAGCCATACTGGGCGACCGCACCGTAGACGCCAACGGCGCCACCATCACCCTGGCAGAAGGCCAAACCGAAGTCAGCTTTAGCCTCATCCAAACCAGTGACCTTACTGCCGATGCCAGTGGCTCACTCACCGTCACATACAACGCCGATGGACAAAATGTCGTCAGCAACCAATGGGGCATCAACCTCAAAGACGCCGGAGCCACCACCCAAACCTACACCGGCGACCAACGCCCCAAGATCATCGGCATAGGCCAAGAGACCCAACTCACCGTCACCTCCGACAAACCCGCCTTTGGCACCTACGCCTGGGGCGAGACCACCTGGGCCACAGACGGCACCCTGAACAACGGCGTAGCAGAAGCCAACTTCGCCGACGTCATCACCGGCACCGCCTCCAATGACAAAATCTCCGGCCTGGGCGGTAACGACGCCCTAAGCGGCGGCGCAGGCAACGATGTCATCGACGGCGGAATAGGTGACGATCTGATAGGCGGCGGAGCCGGGAGTGACACCATCCAAGGCGGCGCAGGCAACGACTACATAGCCAGCAGCGCCACCCTGAATGTTGCCCCCCGCAACAAACCCACTGACAGCTGGAGCCCACCGGCAGGCCAACCCATCCTCACCCAAGGCCCCGGCTGGGGCGTCTTCATTGACATCAGAGATGGCCAACCCACCGCCATCTGGAGCGGTGCCAACACCCCCAGCGGCACCGAGGCAGACGTCATAGACGGCGGCGCAGGCAACGACAACATCATCGCCAGCGGCGGCAATGACCGCGTACAAGGCGGACTCGATGATGACGACCTGTCCGGCATGGCAGGCGACGACATCCTCGAAGGCAATGATGGTAAAGACACCATCAACGGCGACGGCACCATCAAACCCGGCTACTTGAACACCATAGCCGCCCAATACCACGGCGCCGACTTCATCGACGGCGGTGCAGGTGACGACAAACTCACTGGTGGAGGCGGCAACGACGACATCTATGGCGGGGCCGACAACGACAAACTCTATGGCGACGACACAGGCAACACGGGCGATGCCAACTACCTCAACCTGGCCTACCACGGTAGTGATTATCTCGATGGTGAAGATGGTGACGATTACATCGAAGGTGGCGGCAAAGACGATACCTTGTATGGCGGCACCGAAATTGCGCCAAAAAGTGCTATAGATTTAGTAGCTTCTCACGCAATCTGTTCGAGGGCTACAGGCCAATTTGATCTAAAAAAACACCCCGAATCAGAGTTTGGCCTTGCGCATCAACTCCGCCAGCGACATATCCAAGGCTTGCGCAATGGCATGTATCTTGAGCAAGGTTACGTTGCTGTCTCCTCGCTCCACCCCGCCCATTTAGCTGCGATCAAGCCCTGTCAGCAACGCCAGTTGCTCTTACGAAATGCCTCGCTTCAAACGTGCAGCACGCACCGTGCTGCCAAAGGCAAGCAACAGCGGGGGCGCTGGTTAAACTCAAAATCGAATAATCAAGCATTGGTATCAAAGGAGGAGACGACATGCGCAACGTAAATTCAACCAAGGGCGTATTGCCCGTTCAGCATGAACCCCCAGTTCACAAATCACTTATGCCTGCGGCGTTGTTGCAGCGTGGCGGGGAAATCATCTCTTATTCACGGAGGTTGCAAATGCTTCACCTTTCACTTTTGATGGCTGGGGTAACTGCGACCGACGCGAGCACTGCCGGGGACGCTTCACAGTGTCCCTTTGATAAGTTGTCGATTCAAATTACCAATACGACATGGAGCGGCCCCGAGACCACACTCGCTGCCGCCCGTATGCCTACCGACCCACATTTCCGCGCGTTCGTGACAACCGTTACGGAGCACGTTGCGGCTCGGCTGGCTAAGGACCAGCACTGCATAGACAACGCAGATAGCAAGAAGCGGTCCCTGCTTCAATTCATTGCCTGGCCACTCGTAACCGCAGGAGACGGTCCCCCCGATGAGGTGCCTTCACTGGGTGCATGGCCAACCGGCGGCTGCCGGATCACCAGTCCCTGGATAGACATTGCCTTTGAGCGCAAGCCGGTTCCATGGATTCGTGGTGTCGTGCGCTGGAACGAGCGCCAACTGCTTGCCGATCAGGCGGTGCTGGCAGGTGCGCGCAATGTGCCGGCAGGCGTGGCGATGCCGCTGAAGCAAGGGGAATTCTGGTACGGTGCAGCACAGGACTACGCGAATTCGGAAATCTTCCGGGTACCTGCAGTAAAACCGATTGAAGAGCGCGTGCCGCCGGATCTTCTGTGGCTGTTTCGCCGCTCCCCGCACATCACCTTCACCCCTTTTGGAGACCATGCGCTGGACACCATGCGCATAGCCATGGAGAAGAACGCGGGGCACTACACGCAGCTTGTCATTGCGCTGATCGACCACTGCTTTGCCTCCGACGGGGCAGCTATTCACTACAACAACATTCTTGATGTCGTCGATCTAATTTCGCTTGAGGAATACAAGATCTCCATGCCGATTCGTACTAAAGCGTTACACAAGGGAAGCAAATGAATTTTGATGATGTTAAACAGCAGATAGAAATATCCCCCGCATTTTTGGACACTGACCGAGAGCGCATCCTTGCAGCTATGAAAAGGGCCTATGAGGGGTCCTCTATCTTCAGGAAGATGGTCGATGATTGGCTTTCCGCCAATCCCACCAAAAAAATAGAGTTCTACTTCGACCCAGTGCCCGGAGCCGTCCCAAATTCGGGACAGGTGGACTTTAGCTTTACCGCTTTGATTCCGACGTCGTATATTGACAACTTTGGTAAGGCCGTGAAAACTACAGACGATATGGCAATAGTGCATGAGCTGGTGCATGCCTTGAAGCCGCTAACAGATGACCTTACAGCAATCGAATACAGGGGCGACACCGTAAAGTTCGCGAACACGATCTACAAACAGCTCTATATCCCGGAGCAGAATTCATACCGCGCTCACAGCGCGGTTCTGATCCCTGACTTCCAGTACACGAACGGGGCCGCAATCGATAAGTCCATCGCAGGTAATAACGCTAATTTGAACTCCGCGCCTGCGGGAAATTCAAAGGATCTGCTGGTTGGCGGTGCAAGCGACAATATGCTAATTGCTGGCGACGGGAGAGATTACCTTTACGGCAACGGTGGCGACGATACGCTCGATGGTGGTGCTGACAACGATTTGCTCGTCGGCGGCACAGGCAATGACACCTACACCTTCACCGGCGCATTCGGCAACGACACCATCCTGGACAGCGACGGCAACGGCACCCTAAGAATAGACACCTTAGCCCCCGCAGCCGGTAAAAAGATAGGCGACAACCTCTGGCAATCCGATGATAAGAAATGGCGCTACTCCCTAAACGACCGCGACGAACTCCTCATCAGCCAGGCAGGTAACGCCAACCACATCACCGTCAAAGGCTGGAGCGTGATGGGCGGCAACAAACTCGGCATTGACCTGCAAGGCGCAGCCACACCCACTCCATCCACCACCCAAACCTACACCGGCGACCAACGCCCCAAGATCATCGGCGCAGGCAACGAGACCCAACTCACCGTCACCTCCGACAAACCAGCCTACGGCACCTACGCCTGGGGCGAGACCAGCTGGGCCACAGACGGCACCCTGAACAACGGCCTACCCCAAGCCAACTTCGCCGACGTCATCACCGGCACCGCAGCCAATGACAAGATCAACGGCCTGGGCGGCAACGACGCCCTAAGCGGCGGCGCAGGCAACGATGTCATCGACGGCGGAATAGGTGACGATCTGATAGGCGGCGGAGCCGGGAGTGACACCATCCAAGGCGGCGCAGGCAACGACTACATAGCCAGCAGCGCCACCCTGAATGTTGCCCCCCGCAACAAACCCACTGACAGCTGGAGCCCACCGGCAGGCCAACCCATCCTCACCCAAGGCCCCGGCTGGGGCGTCTTCATTGACATCAGAGATGGCCAACCCACCGCCATCTGGAGCGGTGCCAACACCCCCAGCGGCACCGAGGCAGACGTCATAGACGGCGGCGCAGGCAACGACAACATCATCGCCAGCGGCGGCAATGACCGCGTACAAGGCGGACTCGATGATGACGACCTGTCCGGCATGGCAGGCGACGACATCCTCGAAGGCAATGATGGTAAAGACACCATCAACGGCGACGGCACCATCAAACCCGGCTACTTGAACACCATAGCCGCCCAATACCACGGGGCCGACTTCATTGACGGCGGCGCGGGTGACGACAAACTCACCGGTGGAGGCGGCAACGACGACATCTATGGCGGGGCCGACAACGACAAACTTTATGGCGACAGTGGCGGCAACACGGGCAATGCCGACTATGTCAACCTGGCCTACCACGGTAATGATTATCTGGACGGTGAAGGCGGTGACGACTACATAGAAGGCGGCGGCAAAGACGACACCCTATATGGCGGATCGGGCAAAGACAACCTGTGGGGCGACACCACAGCCAGCAACGTAGCCACTCCCGCAGACGGCGCACTCCTGTGGGGAAATGACTACCTGGATGGTGAAGACGGAGACGACAAACTCATTGGCGGTGGCAAAGACGACACCCTGTATGGCGGAACGGGCAACGATTCACTCTGGGGCGACGAAAGCAATGCCGCACTGGCAGGCTCTGCCAACGGAAATGACTACCTCGACGGAGAAGCGGGCGACGATTATTTAGTGGGCGGCGGAGGAGCCGACACCCTGTATGGCGGCACGGACAACGATACCCTCAAAGGCGATGACGACCTGAGCATCGTAGCCGCAGAGTTCCAGGGTGCGGACTACCTGGACGGCGGCGACGGCAATGACAATTTGTCGGGTGGTGGTGGCAATGACACCTTGCTCGGTGGTGCAGGCAACGACACCCTGGATGGAGGCACAGGTGCCGACTACATGGCCGGTGGCGCAGGCAACGACACCTACGTCATCGACAACGTAGGCGATGTGATTGTGGAGCCGGACAAGGGCAGTACCGTCATCAACACCACAGCGGCCGCCAGTACAGCCACCAGCAGTGCAGGGCCCGACAAGGTGACCGCCATGGCTAGCAC
This sequence comes from uncultured Rhodoferax sp., assembly GCA_964468905.1. Classification (GTDB taxonomy): domain Bacteria; phylum Pseudomonadota; class Gammaproteobacteria; order Burkholderiales; family Burkholderiaceae_C; genus Allorhodoferax. Next base: position 16,612 of record CAYXWW010000018.1, read on the forward strand.
CACAACCAGCACTGCCCCGGACATCACCAACGTACAAGCCAGCATCAGCTACACCCTGGGCAACAACCTGGACAACCTGGAACTCACTGGCACCGCCACCATTGACGGCAGTGGCAACGCACTGGACAACGGTCTCTTTGGCAACAGTGCAGCCAATGTGCTGACGGGTGGAGCAGGCAATGACTATTTGAAGGGTGCAGCAGGCAACGACACCTATGTGTTCAACCGGGGCGATGGACAGGACACGATAGACAACACCGATTTCTTGCGCGATACAGCGCAGCCATCACTCTTGGCAGCGGTAGACACACTGCGCTTAGGTACCGATGTGGCCGATACGGATGTGGTGGCGCTGCGCGTGGGTGACAACCTGGTGTTGAAGCTCAACGGCACCACTGACCAGATCACCTTGGGCAACTACTACGGTGCAGACCTGGTGGAAGGCACCAAGATATCCGACCACAAGATTGACCGGGTGGAGTTTGGCAATGGTGTGGTGTGGGACCAGGCCATGATCCAAACGCAGGTGGACAAGGCGGCCAGCAACCATGCGCCAACGGTGGGCACCCCATTGCCGGGACTGCAAGCCCGTGCGGACCATGCCTTTACCTACACCGTGCCAGCAGGCGCGATCACTGACACTGATGCTGGCGACACCGTGCGCTACAGCGCCACTATGCAAGGTGGCGCGGCACTGCCTGTCTGGCTCAGCTTTGACCCTGCAACGCGCACCTTCAACGGCACACCGGGTGCGGCAGACATGGGCAACTTGCAGTTTGTGCTGTGGGGCACCGATAACTATGGTCTGGCTACCGGGCAAGTGGTGAACCTGGCGATAGGTGGTGCGGCCAACCAGGCGCCGGTGTTGGCTGTGGCGTTGCCAGACTTTAGTGCTGCGCCCAGCCAGGCCTTTACCTATACCTTGCCCATAGGGGCGTTTACAGATGCAGATGTAGGTGTAGGTGTAGGTGACGCACTGACCTACAGCGCAACCCTGGCCGATGGCAGCGCCTTGCCAACGTGGCTCAGTTTCAACGCCGCAACGCGCACATTTACAGGCACATCATCCACGCTGGGCAGCACCAGCGTGCGAGTCACCGCCACAGACATGGACAACCTGACGGCCACAGACGTGTTTGATGTGGTGGTGCAAATCGCATCCATTGAGGGCACTTCGGCAAACGACACCCTCAATGGCACCGTGGGAAACGACACTCTACTGGGCTTGGCGGGCGATGACACGCTGTATGGTGGTGGCGGACATGACACCTTGGATGGAGGTACTGGAAACGACCGAATGACAGGTGGGGTTGGCAGTGACACTTATATTTTCAATGTGGGTGATGGGCAAGACAGCATCACCGAGTCTGCACCCAATGTGGGCGACGTAGATACGTTGGTATTTGGCCCGGGGATTGCGCTTAGTGACATAACGCTGAGCCAATCGGATGATGGTTTGATGTTTCATATCGGCAATACCTTGGACCAAGTCAAGGTTGCAGGTTGGTATCGCGATAGCAATTTGCGCCTTGAAAGTGTTCGATTTGGCGACGGAACTACGTGGGACACTGCCACTTTGACGACTGCAGCCAACGCCGTCAGAGGGCAAGGAACCGACGGCGATGATGTCATTACCGATAGTGGAATAAATGGCACCCTGCGCGGCCTGGGTGGCAATGACATCTTGCGCGGTGGCAAGGGCAACAACGTGCTGTACGGCGGTGATGGTAATGACAAGTTGTATGGTGGGTCTGGAACCAATACGCTGGACGGCGGTGCAGGGGATGACGAAATCCGTGACTTTGATGGTTCATTTAGTGACCCAATTTCCGTGACCACCATCATTGGGGGGGCTGGAAACGACACGCTTTACGGCAACATCTACAACGACACCTACAAATTCAATCTAGGTGACGGCCAGGACAGCATTCAAGAGGTGTCCTATTACACGACCTACAAAGACAAAATGATTTTCGGTGCGGGCATTGCACCTGCGGACATTGTTACGAGCCGCGAAGGCGACAACCTTATCTTCCGCAACAAGAACAATACTGACCAAATCACGGTCAGGGGCTGGTTTGGTCGTGCAGATTTGGGCGAAAAGCAGATTGAGACCATTGAGTTTGCTGATGGCACGGTCTGGACCGCTGCGAGTTTGACGGCACCTTTGTTGAGTACGGTTGGAACGGCAGGTGATGACGTTATCGTGGGGACTTCATTGAAAGACACCTTGAACGGTCTTGATGGCAACGACACGCTGACGGGCGGTTTTGACGACGATATGTTGTATGGCGGCAATGGCAGCGACGTGCTAAATGGCGGTATCGGTGCTGACCAGCTCTATGGGGGCGACGGAGACGATACCCTGGATGGGGGAACGGGCGTAAATGTATTGGATGGCGGTGCGGGTAACGATACGCTAGTAGTCAAATTTGATTCCCGCTTGGAGCCCGACAATCGCAACACGCTGTTGGGCGGTGCAGGTAACGATACGATCAAGGCGTATTCGCCGCTGGCGACATCTAACATCATCGAAGGGGGCACGGGCGATGATTTGCTCAATGGTGGAGCAAATGATGATAGCTATCGCTTCAACCTGGGCGATGGCAAGGATACGATTGTTGAAGTCAATTCCGAAAGTTTCACCGACAAGATTGTGTTTGGCACTGGTATCTCGCCATCCGACCTGAGGGTGATGCATGTAGGCAATGACTTGGTCATTCGCTATAGCAACGGTACCGATCAAATTACCATCAAAGATTGGTACTTCAATTCCAATGCAAGAATTGAAACGGTTGTATTCAACAACGGTACCACCTGGTCTCCCGCAGATCTGGAGGCTGCGACATTGGTGGCCACGCAAGGTGATGATGTTTTGACCGGAACCGATGCCAATGATGTTTTGTATGGGCTGGGTGGCAACGACACGATCAATGGCATGGGGGGCGACGACAACCTGTATGGCGGCGATGGCAATGACATCTTGGATGGCGGCAATAGCGCCAACGACATTCTGGATGGTGGCAACGGAAACGATACCTTGTCCGCAAGAGGGAACTCCACTCTTTTGGGCGGTGCTGGTGATGATGTATTTAGCACTCTAGAAGCCGGTGAAGGCGCCAGACCGATTCTTGAGGGTGGGACTGGAAACGACACTTTCAGCGGTGGCATTGGGGCTGACACCTACCGATTCAATTTGGGGGATGGCCAAGACACCATTCGCGAGGCGGAGGGATATTGGTACGTGCTTCCCGATAAGCTGGTTTTTGGGCCGAACATACTGCCAGCCGATATTAAGGTCACGCGGGCTGGAGACGACGTGGTTTTTCGTCACGCCAATGGCACCGATCAAATTACTGTCAAGAACTGGTTCGGCGCCATCGACAGGCAGATCGAGAGTATTGAGTTTGCCAATGGAACGGTATGGACTGCGGCCAGCCTCAACACGTCGTTGTCGACAACTAACGGCACCGATGGGAACGATTTGCTTTCGGGTGGAACCGGCAATGACATTCTGAACGGCCTAGCGGGCAACGATACGCTTTATGGGTTAGAAGGACTTGATACTCTTAGCGGAGGCTTGGGTGACGATATTTTGGATGGCGGCTTAGATAGCGATACCTTAGCTGGCGGAGCGGGCAACGATACATACTTTGTTGACGTTTCCTCCGATGTAGTGACCGAACTGGTCAACGAAGGTACCGATACCGTGAATGCAACCATTACCTACACCCTGGGTGCCAATGTCGAAAACTTGATGCTCGGTGGTACCGAAATAATCGACGGTACCGGCAATGCTTTGAACAACGTCATCAGTGGCAACGCGGCCAACAATAAGCTGACAGGTGGTGCAGGCGACGATGTGCTTGATGGCGGTGCAGGAGTTGATACTTTGGTCGGTGGTGCAGGAAACGACACCTACATCGTGGATACGACAACCGACGTCATAACCGAAGCATCGAACCAAGGAACCGATCTGGTCAAAGCAAGCGTAAGCCTTACGCTTGCAGCCAATGTAGAAAACCTTACTTTGACAGGTACCGCCAATATCAACGGCACCGGCAACGCTGCGGCAAACGTCATTACAGGAAACTCCGGCGACAACGTGTTGAATGGTGGCGCAGGCAGTGACACGCTGATCGGTGGCGCAGGTAGCGACACCTACTTTGTGGACGTATCCACCGACGTCATCACGGAGCTCGCAGGCGAAGGCGCCGACAACGTCAACGCTAGCTTCACCTACACGCTAGGCACCAACCTCGAAAACCTCACCCTGACCGGCACCGCTGCCATCAACGGCACCGGCAACGCCCTGGCCAATGTCATCACCGGCAACACCGGCAACAACATCCTCGATGGCGGCGCAGGCAACGACGTCTACGTGATTGGCGCAGGCGGCGGGCAAGACACCATCCAGGAAGCAACAGCCGACGCAACAGCAGGCAAACTCAACATCCTGCGCTTTGGAACAGGTGTTAACAGTGCCAACGCCGTGGTGGCCCGCTCGGGTTCTGACCTGGTCATCACCTTCACCGGCAGCACCAACAAAGTCACCGTCAAATCCTTCTATGTGAATGGCGACTCCACCAACACCAGCAACCCCGTGCAGCGCATTGAGTTTGTGGATGGCGGTGTTGCATGGGACCTGGCAGCAATTGACCAAAAGGCAGGCGTCTTTGTCAACCACGCCCCCACCGTTGCCAACGCAATAACCGCCCAAAGCACCGCAGAAGACGCCGTCTGGAGCTTAGTGGTACCAGCCAACACCTTTGCCGATGCAGACCTGGCTGCGGGTGATGCACTCACCTTCACCGCCACCAAATCAGACGGCACAGCACTGCCTAGCTGGGTTACCTTCAACGCCACCACCCGCACCTTCAGCGGCACACCGCTCAATGCCAATGTGGGCAGCCAGAGCTTCAAAGTCACCGCCAAAGACAAGGCTGCTGCCGCAGCCAGTGCCACCTTTGCCGTAACGGTCACCAACACCAACGACGCCCCTACGGTGGCCGTAGCGCTGACCACCCAAGCCGCCACCAACGGCGTGCCATGGACCTACGTGGTACCTGCCAACACCTTTGCCGACGTGGACGTGGGCGACACCCTGACCTACAGCGCCACCAAGGCCGACGGTTCAGCATTGCCTAGTTGGCTCACCTTCAACGCCGGCACTCGCACCTTCAGTGGCACACCCACACCCATTGATGCGGGCAGCCTGAGCCTCAAAGTGCAGGTCAAAGACACTGCCGGTGCACTGGTCAGTTCTACCTTTGCCGTTACTGTGGCCGGGGTCAACACCATCAACGGAACAGCCGGTGCTGACACCCTGACGGGAACAGCAGCGGCCGACATCATCAATGGCCTTGCCGGCAATGACACCATTGACGGTGGTGCAGGTGCCGACACCCTGGTGGGCGGCGCAGGCAACGACAGTTACAAGGTGGACAACACCGGAGACGTCGTCACCGAACTGGCCAACGAAGGCACCGACTTGGTAACTGCATCGGTGAGCTACACACTGTCCGCCAACGTGGAGAACCTGACCTTGTCGGGCACGGGCAACATCAACGCCACCGGCAATACTGCAGCCAACACCCTCACCGGCAACGCAGGCAACAACGTATTGGATGGCGGCGCGGGTGCGGACACCCTGTTAGGTGGTGCAGGCAACGACACCTACTATATGGACAACACCGCCGATGTCACCACCGAAGCCAGCAGCGCAGGCACTGACCTTGTCATCGCCAGCGTGAACTGGACGCTGGCTGCCAACCTGGAGAACCTGACCCTGGCGGGTACCGGCAACCTCAACGGCACGGGCAACACTGCTGCCAATGTCATCACCGGCAATGCGGGCAACAACATACTGGACGGTGGCACGGGCAACGACACCTTGATTGGCGGTGCGGGCAACGATACCTACATCATCGATGTGGCAACCGACACCATTACCGAAAACGCCAACGAGGGGACAGACACTGTCAAATCAGGTGCAACCTACACCCTGGGCTCCAACCTGGAGAACCTGACCCTGACCGGCACCAGTGCCATCAATGGCACCGGCAATACGCTGAACAACGTGCTGACCGGCAATACAGCCAACAACACTTTGACCGGCGGCGCAGGAGATGACACCCTGGATGGTGGTACTGGCAACGACACCCTGATCGGTGGCACTGGAAACGATACCTACTTCCTGGATGTGTCCACCGACGTGGTGACCGAGAACACCAACGAAGGTACCGACACCGTCAATGCAGCGTTCACGCTTACGCTGAGTACCAACCTGGAGAACCTGACCCTGACCGGCACCAGCGCCATCAATGGCACGGGCAACGCTTCCGCCAACGTGCTCACTGGCAACAGCGGTGCCAACACCCTGACAGGCAATGCAGGAAATGACACCCTGGACGGCAAGGCAGGTGCAGACAGCTTGATCGGTGGCAAAGGCAACGACACCTACAAACTAGGTCGTGGTTATGGTGCCGACACCATCACCGAGAACGATGCCACTGCAGGCAACACCGACGTCGCGTTGTTTGACACGGGCATAACCACAGATCAGCTGTGGTTCCTGAAAGTGGGCAACAACCTGGAGGTGGACATCATCGGCACCAATGACAAGTTCACCCTGACCAACTGGTACCTGGGCAGCCAATACCACGTGGAGCAATTCAAGACCAGTGATGGCAAGGTGCTACTCGATAGCCAGGTGCAGGCGTTGGTGCAGGCCATGGCTGCGTTCTCGCCACCGGCTGCTGGGCAGACGACGCTGACACCGAGCATGGCTGCGACGCTGCAGCCGGTGCTGGCGGCTAATTGGCATTGAGGGGAGGGGTGAGAACGCCAAGGGTCTGGTTCTTGACTGCGCCTACCAACACAGTTCGGTTGCTTTGTTGGTAGGCGGCCCACAACAGGCGCTACTTACCCATCTAATTGCTCGGCGGTATTGCCGTCAATATTGCCCTGACTGTCTATTTGCATAACGGGGTTTTGTTTAACGAACACGTGGCATATACGTCGCGCAATGAACATTGAACCCCTGTAGAAGTTGCCTTAAGGGGTCGTCGCAGAACTTGCTGCCTTAAGCCGAGAAAACCCCGACAGCACTTGTTGCGCCAGTTGGGTACTGGATTGCACCAATGCCAACTCGTCCGCAAGAATATGCGCAGCCTCGGTTAAAAAGATGTCCTTTGCCGCCTTGGCCGCTTGTTCTGCTGCAAGTTCTGCACTGAGACTCCGTTCGTTGGCCTGCAATCCATCGTCTTGTGTCTCAGCCTTGATCGCTTTGTCGTTGTCGCTCTTTGCAAGCTTTCGCAGTGCTTGCCTATCCTTTAGCTTCGCCGCGCGCGCGTCGCGTTCTTGGCGACGCACGGTCTCGTTGAGTGAAGTCGTCGCCTTCTTCTTTTGAGCCATGAACTCGCTGATATCTTCCTTAAGGAACTTGAACTCCGAATCCGCGTTGATGCGCTTCTCATGCTTGCGTTGCAATAGGGGCAAGATGGGGGTCAGATCACCTAAAGGCTTAAATTCTGCAACTTTGATTTGCCCCCACGGCAGCGCATTGTCGAAACTGGATTCGCCATTTTCGCTGTCTGCAAACGATGGCATTTGAATGTCGGGGACCACGCCGCGCAGCTGGGTGGTTCCACCATTGACGCGATAGAACTGTGCGACCGTCATTTTTACCTCGCCCAGCGTGGGCTTTTCATTGCGCGCAGCGGCGTCCAGGTTGATAACAGTTTGTACAGTTCCTTTGCCGAAACTGGGCTCCCCAATGATGATTGCACGCCCATAGTCTTGCATGGCGGCCGCAAAAATCTCTGAAGCGGAAGCGGAATTTCGGTTGATCAATACGCCAAGCTGACCGTCCCAAGCTGCTGAGGCACTCCCACTACCTTCCACGCGAATGGCCCCGCGGGCATCGCGCTGCTGCACCACTGGGCCACTGCCGATGAACAAGTTCGTTAGCTCGACGGCTTCATTGAGTGAGCCTCCCCCGTTGTTGCGCAAATCGACTAATACGCTGTCGATTCCATCTCTCTTCAATTCGCCCAGCAGTGCGGCAACATCGCGCGTCGCACTTTTAAATGCTTTGTCACCTTTTTTGCGTGCTTCGTAATCCTGGTAGAAGCCTGGCAGCGATATGACGCCAATGCGGCGCGTCTGCCCAGCATCTTTCACTTCAATGATGGACTTCTTTGCTGCTTGTCGATCAAGGGTAACCTTCTTGCGAACCAGCGAAACGGTTTGCAGTGGCGCATCAGGGGTTGCATCTGCAGGCAGGATGCTCAATGTCACAACCGTGTCTTCCACGCCGCGGATCAGCTGCACCACGTCATCCAGGCGCCAGCCCTGAATGTCTGTTTGAACCGCGTCGTTGGCTTGGGTAATGGCGACGATGCGGTCGCCTACCTTGAGCTTGCCCGACAGCGCCGCGGGCCCGCCGGCAACGAGTTCTCGAATGACGGTCATCTCATCGCGCTCTTGTAGAACGGCGCCAATGCCAATCAGCGATAGCTTCATGGTGATATCGAAGTCAGCTGTGGCTTTGGGCCCCAAATAGCTGGTGTGGGGTTCAATCGCCGTTGCATAGGCGTTCATGAAATACTGAAACGCATCCTCGCTCTTGAGGCGCTTGGCATTGGCCAGCGCGTAGTCATAGCGCTTTGCCAGTGTGACGCGGATGGCGGCATCATCTTTGCCAGCCAATCTCAGGCGCAACCAATCATTTTTGACACGCTTGCGCCACAAGTCCTGTACTTCGCCTAAAGACTGCGCCCACGCAGCTTGGCGGCGTTGGTAGGCGAACTCTTCCTGGACTGAAAAATCGAATCCTTGCTTCAACCATGATTTGGCATCAACCAGTCGCTCTTGTAAACGGCGATGGTACAAATTGAACATCGCAAAGGGTGTCGTCAAATCACGTGACTTGATGGCGTCATCCAGCTGGTCACGCGCAGGAGAAAATTGATCAATATCGGCCTGCAGGAAAAACAATTTCTCGGGGTCCAGCGTCTTGATATACCGGTCGAAAATCTTTTGGGACATTGCGTCATCCAACGGCATGGGCGCATAGTGAAAGCGCGTCAGCAGGTTCGCCGTTAAAGCAGCCGCCTGCAATTGCTGTTGCTCGGGTTCCAGGGGAGCGGTCGCCGCGGTGCTTGTGGCTGCGTGCGCAGTCACTACGCTAACAACCAGTGCGAAAGTCCATAGCAATTTTTTCATGTGGAATATCCTGGGCAACTTAAGAACGGATCATCGCGCAACCAATAGAGCTCTTTACAGAAACTTGGTTCCCTATTCTGACGGTATTGGGGTGCAATGCATGGGGCAATGAAAAAAGAAAAGGCCCCAAGGGGCCTCTTCCTGCATAAGCGACAAAGTGTCGCGCTGCATTACTTCTTGGCAGCGGGCTTGCTCGCCTTTTTGGCGGGCGCAGCCTTGGGAGCTGCCTTGGGAGCGGCCTTTGGCTTGGCGCTGGAAGGAGCTGCAGCGGGAGCCGGCACGGCTTTGAGTGCAGTGCGCTGGTCGCGCAAAGCGTTGATCTCAGCACCAAGCTTGTTCTTGCGTTCAGTCAGCTTTGCAATGTTGGCGCTGATTTTTGCAATTGCCTTTGCGGTCTTCGACTCAGGGGCCTTTTTTGGGGCTACCTTTGCTACGGCTTTCACAGCCTTTGCGGGTGCTTTCGATTTTTTATTTGCAGTGGCCTTTGGAGCCGCCTTCTTTGCAGTTGCCATTAGAAATTTTCCTTTTTGTGTAACTGTCACAATGTTGTGGCAGCCCTCTATTGTCGCAATATTTCAAAATGCACTACCACCAGTTAAAAAACGATGGTTAGAAATCCTGTAACGGCGTAGACCTTCATAGAATTGCGACACAACCAATGTTCATGGTTTGAACTGGAGAACGCATGCGATCATTTCTGTGCAATGGCCTTTTAGTGGGTGCTTTGTTGTCGGGCTGTGGTACCAACGTAGTCAACCCGGTTACCGGTGAAGCCGAGCGGTCTGTGATGGACGAAAAGACCGAGATTGCCGAAGGTCAAAAAGCGCATCAACAGGTGCTGCAGGAGTATGGCGTTTACAACAGCCCCTCGGTGCAGGCTTATGTCAACACCCTCGGACAACGGTTGGCTTCACACTCACACCGTACCCAGTTGCAATGGCACTTTACGGTACTGGATTCACCGGAGATCAATGCTTTCGCATTGCCAGGAGGGTATGTGTATGTCACGCGGGGCATCATGGCCTACATGGATAGTGAGGCCGATTTGGCAGGTGTTATAGGACATGAGATTGGCCATGTTTCGGCCCGCCACGGTGCTCAGCGTGCCACCAGTCAACAAAACGCGGGACTCGGTGTGCTGGCAGCAAGCGTCTTTGGTGCGCTGCTGGAGAGTCAAGGAGTTTCTGGCGCTGGACAAGTGGCTGGTCAACTGTCGCAAACTGTTGCAGCAGGCTATGTCGCCTCGTATGGTCGCGACCAAGAGCTGCAAGCTGATGCGTTGGGAGCAGAATACCTGGCGCGCAACAAGCTTGATCCACGCAACATGATTGACGTAATAAGGGTTCTGAAAAGCCAAGAACAATTTGCGATCGATCGGGCCCAGGCAGAAGGCCGAGAGGTATCCACCCAGGGAAACTGGCTGGCATCGCACCCATCCAATGATCAGCGTCTGAGCGCCATCACCCAGCTGGCCACGCAGCATAAGGGTAACTACAGCGATGAAGGACGTGACCGCTACCAAAAGGTCATACAAGGTTTGGCCTTTGGCGAAGGCGCGGAGCAGGGTCTGAGCCGTGGACGTAATTTTTACCACGCTGGCCTGGGCTTTGCGGTAACTGCGCCCGCGGGCTGGCGAATACAAAATGACGCGGATAAGCTCAGTTTGGTGAACGCCGTGGGCGATGCCGCGCTGGTGGTGCGGTTGGTGCCCAAGCAAGCGGGCAATGAGCCCAATGTCATTATTCGTGACTTGCTCAAGCCCTCGCAGGGGCAGAGCGAAGCGGCGGTGATTCATGGCTTGCAGGCCACCCGCTTTTTAGGTAGCCGCTTGGATGCGCAGGGTGCGTCCCAGCCGATTGCGGCAACGGTTATACGGGGGCCTGGCGAGCATGTGTTCTTGTTGCAGGCGTTGGCCAAAGACGGTGCAGCGTTGCAACGGTCGGCAGCACCTTTGCGTGAAGCAGAGGGAAGTTTTCGTGGAATGACGCAACAAGATGTGGCTGGGGCGAGACCATGGCAGATCAAGACCCTTCCCTATCCCCGTGGCGGGTTTTCCGAGCTTGCCGCAACTTCGCCCCTGCCTGCCGCAGAGCGGCAATTGCGGCTCATCAACGGCTATTACGGTGGTGGTGAGCCAAAGCAAGGGCAAATAGTGAAAGTGGTCGTTACCCACTAGGGGGTCTCTTTTCAGAGTCGTTTCCATGGCCAGTTGTTGGTGGCCGGCGCTTGAATGGCGTTGGTAGCGACTTGAAAGCGCGCATATCCATTAGAGTTAGGTACACAATACGACGCGCCCGTTCAGTGGGTGCGGCACATGCTGAAAGCACCCCATGCAACCGCTGCAACTTTTTGACCCGGCATCAAGCACCTTTACGTACATCGTATTTGATGAAAATACCCGCGAGGCGGTCATCATCGACCCGGTTGACGAACAGGTTGATCGTGATTTGGCCCAACTGCGCCAATACGGTCTCAAACTTGTTTGGGCTATAGAGACCCATGCGCATGCAGACCATATCACCAGCGCAGGGCTACTCGCTGAGCACACTGGCGCGCAAACCGCAGCGCCGCAAGGCTGTGCGATCGGGACAGCGGCGCGTCAACTGCGGCATGACGAAGTACTGCGTTTTGGCGCAGAGTCAATGCTGGCCTTGCACACGCCCGGACACACGTCGGGCAGCATGAATTTTGTGTGGCGTGGACACGTCTTTACAGGCGACACGTTGTTGATCAATGGTTGTGGGCGCACTGACTTTCAGTCGGGCAGTGCAGCAGAGATGTATCACTCACTTACCGAAGTTCTTTTTAAACTGCCAGACGACACGGTTGTGTGGCCGGGTCATGACTACCAGGGGCGCACGCATTCCACCATTGCCGTAGAACGCGCGGGCAATCCGCGAATTGCAGGAAAAACGCTAGACGAGTTTGTCGCCATCATGCAGGGGCTCAACCTGCCCAAGCCCAAACGCATTGAAGAGGCGGTACCTGCCAATTTGCGTTCGGGCATTCGACATGATGCCGATGGTGCGCAATTGCTTGCAGTCCGGCCAGCGCAAGGCTATGCAGGCGATGTGACTGCTACATTGGCGCACAACTGGTGGCAGCAGGGCGAAGCGGTATTGGTCGATGTGCGCACCGATGCCGAGCGGGAATGGGTTGGCTTTGTGCCCGGAGCGGTTGCGCTGGCCTGGAAACAATGGCCCGGTATGCAGATGAACCCTGGATTTGACGAAGGCTTGCGCGCGGCTGTGCCGGTTGGCACGAAGCTCGTGCTGTTGTGCCGCAGTGGCGTCCGATCCATTGCCGCCGCCAAGCGGGCCACAGAACTGGGCCTCGAGGCCTACAACATCCTGGAAGGGTTTGAAGGTGATCCTGACGCCAATGCCCACCGCGGCAATCGGGGCGGATGGCGCAAGCAAGGCTTGCCCTGGCGGCAGGGATAATGGCGCATGACATTTCTGGCCCTTGATATTGGAAACACACGGCTCAAATGGGCGCAGTACGCATCACCACGGCCCGATGCGGCATTGTTGGCACAGGGCGCAGAGTTTCTTGAAAACATTGAAAAGCTTGCCGACGGCGCATGGCGTGGTCTTAAAGCACCTGCCCACATTCTGGGGTGCGCTGTGGCAGCCGACGCGGTCAAGCGGCGCCTGCAGGAGCAAATGGATTTGTGGGATGTGTCACCCCAATGGGTGGTGGCCAGCGAAGCAGAAGCGGGATTGCGCAATGGCTACGATCACCCGACACGCTTGGGTGCCGACCGCTGGGTCGCCATGATCGGTGCCTACCACCGCATGCTGGCCCAAGGCGCAGCGCGTCCGATGGTCGTCGTGATGGTGGGCACAGCAGTGACGGTTGAAGCGGTGGATGCCAGCGGCAAGTTTCTGGGAGGCCTCATTTTGCCGGGTCATGGCATTATGTTGCGTGCATTGGAGTCTGGCACAGCGGGCCTGCATGTTCCCACGGGTGAGGTGCGCGAATTTCCTACGAACACCAGCGATGCACTGACTAGCGGGGGCACCTACGCCATTGCAGGAGCAGTCGAGCGTATGGTGCAGCACTTGCGGTCACATTGCGGCACTGATCCAGTGTGCGTCATGACGGGCGGCGCAGGTTGGAAGATGGCGCCAAGTATGTCGGTGCCGTTTGAACTGGTCGACAACTTGATCTTTGATGGCTTGCTGCAGTTGGCAGCGGTACGGTTTTAAATATCGAGCAACTGCGAGAAATCGGTGTCAGACGAGCGGCGTCGCTCGGTACCCACGAGGGAGCTCGATTCAAACATATGGTCCACCACGGTGGCTTCCGACTCACCGGGTCGTGGCCCTGTAAGCAAGGCACGGTCCAATAAACGAATCAGAAGCGTGCGCGCCATTTCTGGGCTTTCGCCGTGCAAGTCAAAAGTCACATTGACGGTCAAGCGCACAGTGGTGAGATCGGGGATCCGGGATGGCACGATGTCCGCAATACCGGTGTCTTGCAAAACGGTTCCATCCTCGGCAAGAAACAGAACGCGGGCAGGGACCTTGGGCGACAGTACATGCGAGGTAGCCTCGGTGTTGACAACTAACATCGTGCCATTGGCAAAGTCCCTCGCCCAGGCAGTTCTGCCACCCTGGAACCCGCGGATCGTAAAGCCATATTCACGTGGCGACACAAAGAAGCGCCCGGTGGCGTCAATGGCGGGGTCATCGATCTCCAGATCGTCATGCACAAACACGTAGCGAACCACGCCAGGGCCCATTTGGCGCCTGATGGCGGCTGGCAAATCCTGCGATTTCTCGCGAGACGTCAGTTCACTCCATTTGGTCACGTCTACATCCTCAGTCACACATTGGTTGTCATCACCGTGATTATCCCCCGGTTCCTAGCCAGGCTTCGGTCAGTCGCACCCAATAGGTTGCGCCTAACGGAATGAGTTTGTCATTGAAGTCATAACTGGGGTTGTGCAGCATGCAAGGTCCGCCACCGTGCCCCATTTCCCGGTGCGCGCCGTCGCCATTCGCAATAAAAGCGTAACAACCGGGCTTTGCCATGAGCATGTACGAAAAATCTTCCGCACCCATGGTGGGCTCCTGTACCCGCACATTGGATTCCCCCACAATGCTGGCCATGACTTTGCGTGCAAATGCGGCTTCAGGCGCAGAATTGATCGTAGGTGGATAGTTGCGTGAAAACGCAAAGCTGCACTCCATGCCAAACGCTGCAGCGGTGTGTGCGGCAATATCGCGCATGCGTTGCTCAATCATGTCCAGCACTTCAACCGTAAAGGTGCGCACCGTACCTTGCAATTCGCAACTGTCGGGTATTACGTTGGTGGCTTCACCCGCATGGATCATGGTGACCGAAACAACCCCTGCGTCGATGGGTTTGGTATTGCGGCTGATGATGGTTTGAAACGCTTGCACCATCTGGCAGGCCACTGGCACAGGGTCTAGTGCGTTGTGTGGCATGGCGGCGTGGCCCCCCTTGCCCCGAATGGTGATTTTGAACTCGTTGCTGGAGGCCATCACCGGGCCAGCGCTGGCAGCGAATGTGCCGACCGCGGAGCCAGGCCAGTTGTGCATGCCAAATACGGCTTCAACCGGGAATTTTTCAAACAACCCATCCTTGATCATTTCCCGCGCACCACCGCCGCCCTCTTCGGCAGGCTGGAAAATCAGGTAGACGGTACCATCGAAGTCGCGCCGCGTCGCCAAATACTGAGCGGCGGCGAGCAACATCGTGGTGTGGCCATCGTGGCCGCATGCGTGCATCTTGCCCGCATGCTGGCTGGCGTGGGCAAAGGTGTTGAACTCCTGCATGGGCAAGGCATCCATGTCTGCCCGCAGTGCAATGGCACGTGTCGAGGTGCCGGCCTTGACGATGCCGACTACGCCGGTGGTACCCATGCCGCGGTGAATCGGAATGCCCCACTCGGTTAGGCGTGCGGCTACCAGGTCTGCCGTGCGTTGCTCCTGAAAGCACAGCTCAGGGTGGGCGTGCAAATCGCGACGGATGCTTGCCATCGCGGGCGCTGCAGTTACCAGTGCATCGATGAGTTTCATGTCATTGGTCTTCGTTGTTGGGCGAGTGTAAGTCCACATTATTACGGGTCAGGCTTTACTATTGCGGTCATGCCCCAATCATCCATTTCCATTCACCCCGCGCGGCAGGTCATCGGTGCCTGCCCGCATGATTGTCCCGATACCTGCTCATTGATCACCACGGTGCAAGATGGCGTTGCCACACAAGTTCATGGCAACCCGAATCATGCGCACACGGATGGCGCGCTGTGTACCAAGGTGTCTCGCTACACCGAGCGCACGTACCACCCCGAGCGTATTCTGCATCCGCTCAAGCGCAGTGGGCCCAAGGGGTCGGGCCAGTTTGAACAGGTGACTTGGGAGGCCGCGCTCTCCGATATTGCGAAGCGCCTCACCGCCATCGCGCAGCGTAGCCCAGACGCAGCGCAGGCAGTCCAGCCCTACAGCTATGCCGGCACCATGGGGCTGGTGCAAGGCGAAAGCATGGCGGCACGCTTCTTCAACCAACTGGGTGCTGCCCGATTGAACCGCACCATTTGCGCGTCAGCGGGCGGGGAAGGGCTGCTGCAGACCTTGGGGCGCAAAGACGGTACGCGTGTGGAGTTCTTTGCGGAGTCCAAACTCATCATCATCTGGGGTAGCAATTCCATTGCTAGTAACCTGCATTTCTGGCGCTACGCGCAGATTGCCAAGCGCAACGGTGCCAAGCTCATTTGCATCGACCCGCGCAAGACCGAAACCGCAGACAAATGCCACGAGCATATTGCCCTGCGCCCTGGCACCGATGCCGCGCTGGCACTGGCTGTGATGCATGAGCTGATCACCCACAGCTGGCTGGACCACTACTACATTGCACAGTACACGCTGGGCTGGGACACCCTGCGGGCCCACGCATTGGAGTGGCCGCCTGAGCGCGCCGCTGCCATTTGCGGTGTGCCCGTGGAACAAATAACCACTTTGGCGCGCGACTACGGTACCTGCCAGCAGCGCGGCGAGCCAGCTGCTATCCGCATGAACTATGGCCTCCAGCGCGTGCGCGGCGGCGGCAATGCGGTGCGTGCCATTGCCTGTTTGCCCGCGTTGACCGGCGCCTGGCGACACCGCGCGGGTGGGGTGTTGCTGTCATCCTCTGGTGCTTTTCCGGTCGCACGCGCCGCGTTGGAGCGGCCTGATTTGTTGGCAGGGCGCACGCCCCGCACGATCAATATGTCCACCATCGGCGATGATTTGTTGCGCCCCGCGTCGCCAGCACTTGGTCCAGCAATTGAGGCGCTGGTGGTGTACAACAGCAACCCTGTGGCCGTAGCCCCAGAGTCGGCCAAAGTGGTGCGGGGCTTTGCACGCGAGGACTTGTTCACAGTGGTGCTGGAGCACTTTCAGACCGACACGGCCGACTATGCCGACTACATTCTGCCGGCCACCACGCAACTGGAGCACTGGGACGTGCATCTGAGCTACGGCCACACCGATGTGCTGCTCAACCGACCGGCGATAGAACCTGTAGGCGAGGCTAAACCCAACACCCAGATCTTCCGCGAACTCGCTGCGCACATGGCGCTGCACGACGCTGGCTTTCTGAACCCCTGCTTCACCGAAAGCGATGAACACCTGTGTCGCACCGCGTTTGGCTCCAAAGTGGACTATGAGGCGCTGTTGCGCCAGGGATTTACCACCTTGCACATGCCGGAGGCACCGTTTGCCAATGGAGGATTTTCCACCCCATCGGGCCGCTGTGAATTTTTCAGTTCACGCCTTGCTGACCAGGGGCTCGATGGTTTGCCCACCTACCTGCCCAACTACGAAGCGGTGGGCAGCTCTACAGCGTTTCCGCTGGCCATGATTTCGCCACCCGCTCGCAATTTTCTGAACTCCACGTTCGCTAACGTTACGAGCCTGCGGAGCATCGAGGGTGAGCCACTCATCGAGATGCATGCCCACGATGCGCAAGCACGGGGCATTCAGTCGGGGGATGTGGTGCGGGTTTTCAATCAGCGGGGCGAATACCGCTGTACGGCAAAAGTGTCGAACCGTGCCCGCCCGGGTGTCGTCAATGGGCTGGGGGTTTGGTGGCGCAAGCACGGGCTGGCTGGTACCAACGTGAACGAACTGACCAGTTCGAACCTGACCGATATGGGCGCAGGGCCTACCTTTTATGACTGTTTGGTGGAGGTGTCGTTGGTCAGATAGGGCTCTAGCCCTCGAATTCATTGCATACCATGCTATCAAAGTTATAGTAAACGGACGGCTGCGATTCTCGCCACGCACCGTTACCTTGTGCGGCGTAGTTGGCCGCAGTCGTGCGAAAGGACTCAGAAACTCCCGCACATTCAGGGCCCCGTTGTCACTGGACGGCGGGCTTGACCTCGATGTGGTACAGGCCCCAAGGGCTCAGGGCAAACCGATCTTTCAACGGTTTGTCTTTGAAGTCAGGGAGTCGATCAGCATCGTAAACAGCCCATTGCGGGCCCAGGCCACCCAAGGCCATTGGGCGGCCGTCGATGTGGGTCGCGATCACCATGCGGTACCGGTGAATGTCTGCCAGACTCAGCACCACGTTGTAACCGTCAACAGCCCTGAGTCCCACCATCATGGAACCGCGCGGTGAAATTCGAGCCTGCTCCAACACCGTGACGAGTAATGGACCCGACAAGCGGTGGACCTTGGCGTCATATTCCAGCGTAGGCTTGATGCTGGTTTGTGGCAAACGGTTCAATGAAGCGGCATCAAAGGCCATGGCCTTGTCGAATGTCACGCCATGTTTTGCCATCATTTGATCGATGGCCGCATCAATGGGACCGCGATTGTGGTTTCCAATAGCGCCACTCACTGTCAGCAATGTGGGACCGCTTGCGGCGCGATTCGCAGCGTGTGCGGTGGTTGCCGGCATCAGCCCCACGAGTGCTGCACGGGTTAAAAGATCACGTTTTTTCATAAAATCCTTGGAGCGAGTCCAGTGTCCGCGCACAATGCAGCGTACTTGCAGCAAAAATTATTCTACAAGCGGCACTGCCGACAGCGTGACATCTCCTTTAACACCTGTGAACATACTTTCGTTACTCACGCTGGGCATTGTTGCTTCCGGGCTTTTGACACTCACTGGGTGCGGAACAACGCAAGCCAACCGGGCCACCCCGTCATCGACCGTCGGTGCAGACATTCCATCGCGCGTCACGCCGTTTCAAGCAGAAGAGGTCACTATTTATGCCATAGGCTTGGTGGGTACACCCTACCGCTATGGCGGCAACACACCGCAATCGGGATTTGACTGCAGTGGGCTCATCGGGCACGTCTACCTGACCCGCGCAAAGGTTTCCGCTCCTCGCACGGTAGCCAAGCTCAGCGGATGGGGTAGCGCCATTTCAGCCGACCAACTGCGCTCAGGAGACCTGGTCTTGTTCAGCCAACGGGATGTGGCAACCCATGCGGGCATTTATGTGGGTGAGGGACGCTTTGTGCATGCACCGTCTACCGGTGGGGAAGTGCGTCTCGATTCATTGGGGTCCAAATACTGGGCCGCGCAACAAATCACATTTCGGCGCCCATGAAGCAACAAATCAACATGACGGCATGCCCTGAAAGAGCTGGTTCGACCCCAACCATTACCGACGTGGCGAAACGCTGTGGCGTGTCGATAAAAACGGTGTCACGGGTCATTAACCACGAGGCAGGTGTTCACCCCGAGACGCGCGCGCAGGTGCTCCAGGTTGTTGCAGAACTGAAGTACCGGCCCAAGTTGTCCGCGCGCAGCTTGGCCGGAGCACGGTCTTTCTTGATTGGCTTGCTGTACTACGACCCCAGTGTTGCCTTTGTTGGTGAGGTTCAGCAGGGTGCCATTTTGCGGTGCCGCGAGGCTGGATACCACCTAGTTGTGGAATCGCTTCACTATGATGCGCCTGATCTGGCGCAACAGGTGGGGCGCATGGTCAGTGCATTGCAGCCTGATGGCATGATCTTGACCCCTCCCTTGTGTGACAACGCGGCTGTGCTGAAAGCCTTGCGTGATAGTCAGACGGCCTGTGTGTTGGTCTCGCCAGAGCGAGACGTTGAAGGCATGGTGAGCGTGCGAATGGACGACGCCCTAGCTGCCGAAGAAATGACCCGACATTTGATAGCACTGGGTCACCAGCGTATTGCGTTTATCAAGGGCTCGCCGTGCCAGGTTGCGTCTGGATTGCGGTTCGAGGGTTTTCAACGCGCGATGAAAGCACATGGACTCACAGTTGACAACGAAATGGTTTGCGACGGTATGTTTGTCTTTGCGTCGGGCGTGGCGGCAGGCAATAAATTGTTTCGCCAAAAGGAGCGCCCCACCGCAGTCTTTGCCAGCAATGACGATATGGCTCTGGGTGTCCTTTCGGTTGCGCATGACCTGGGCCTGTCTGTGCCTGACGATGTATCCATTGCCGGCTTTGACGATGCGCCTGCTGCGCGCCTGGCATGGCCGCCACTGACAACGATTCGGCAACCCAAAGACGCCATGGCCCGCACTGCGGTGGACATGCTGATTGCGGCCAACCGATCTGTAGAGCCAGTGCCAACCAAAAGCGCTGTTCACCCGGTGTTGCCACATGAATTGGTGGTGCGTACTTCGACTGGTGCGGTGAAGCCACTGACGCGCGTTCCCCCTAAAGGGTGTTAAAGGGCGCCAACGGATACTAAAGAGCACTAATGCGACGCCCCGCAACGCAGATTTTTATGGTTCACACCGCCGACCTAGGGTTAGTCCCCGGGCTCAAAACTTTGACAACGCTGTCAATATTGCGGATGATCCGACGTTTGGCCGACTGGTCGGGTTTTGCACAGTTGGACTTGGCGCGTCAGTAGATCAAGGGCCTTGCCGTACACATTCTTTAAAAAGCACACACAACGTCAAGCAGGAACATTCGATGACCACAACAACAGATAGTAGCCCTCCGCCCGTGCAGCAGGACCATGCCGTGAGTCCAGCAAAAGCCAAGAACCCGCTGCTATGGGTGCCCACTGGCTACTTCACCATGGCGCTGACCTACAACCTGCTGACAGCAGGCTGTGTGATCATGTTCAGCAACCTGGGCATGGACAACGCCAAGGCGGCCGCCTACGCCAGCGCCCTGGGCTTGGCCTACACCATCAAGCCTCTATTTGCTGCATTCATGGAGTTGTATAAAACCAAGAAATTCATTGTGCTGTTAACGCAAGTGATCTTGGGCCTTGGGTTTATCGCTATTGCTGCCATCATGGAACTGCCCAATTACTTCACCATCATGATGGCGTTGTTTTGGGTCTTGTCTTTTGTGGGTTCAGCACTGGACATCACCACAGACGGTGTGTATGTCACGTCACTCGATAGTAAAAAACAGGCTTTGTATTGCGGTGTGCAAAGTTTGAGCTGGAACATGGGCAAGCTCGGTGTCATGAGCCTGCTGGTTGGCTTGAGCGGCTACCTGCATGAACACGTGTTCAAACACGACCCCCACGTCAGCGGCCCCGATTGGCTCAGTTCCTGGCAGTTTGTCTTTGCCATTCTGGGCTTCTGCATGCTGGTGATGGCAGCGTGGCACTACAAGTTCATGCCAGACGGCTCACGCTCTGAAAATGCTGCCCCCACGGCCAAGCAAGCTGTCGCAACGCTGGCTGACGCATTCAAAACCTTTTTTCAAAAGCGTGATATCTGGCTGATGGTCGCATTTGCGCTCTTCTTTCGCGTCAGTTACGCGTTCTTGAACGCACCAGCCGTTCTGTTCCTGAAAGACGGGCTCGACAAGGGTGGCTTGGGCCTGTCCAACCAGGATATCAGCATCGTTTACGGCACGTTTGGCACTGCTGCGATGTTGGTCGGTTCGCTCATTGGCGGTTTTTACGTCGCCCGCAAAGGCTTGCAAAAGACGCTGTTTACCTTGTGCCTGTGTGTCAATGTGCCCAACATTACATTCTTGTTGATGGCCTACTACCAACCGCAGAGCCATGTGTTGATCGCCTTGGGTGTTGTGCTGGAGCAATTCTTCTTTGGCATTGGTGCAGTGGGCTTCATGATCTACCTTATGCAGCAGCTTGCTCCGGGCAAGTACACCACAGCCCACTACGCGTTTGGTACCGCACTGATGAGCCTGTGCATGATGTTGGCCGGCATGGTCAGTGGCCAAATCCAAGAATGGTTGGGCTACACCGGCTACTTCGTATTTGTCATGGCGGCAACCATTCCCTCGTTTCTCATCTGCTGGCTGGCGCCCTTCCACGTCAAGCACAGCACCTAATTACCCTTATTGGCGGTATCGCCACACGCAAAAAAACCTCCGCTACCACGGAGGTTTTTTTGTTTGGACAAACACAGACTGTGGGTCGCGCAAACCGCATCGTGGGTGCAGCTAGCAGGCGAGCACCGATAATCGGGTATGACCTTCAAGAACACAGCGCTGGCCGCAACCTCACCCACCAGCTTTGCCGCATTGGCTTTAAACCCGGCCACATTAGCCAATTTGCAGCAGTTGGGCTATGCCGACATGACACCCATTCAGGCTGCCAGCCTGCCCATTGCACTGGCAGGGAAAGACCTGATTGCCCAGGCGCAAACCGGTAGTGGCAAAACCGCTGCATTTGCCTTGGCGCTGTTGGCCAAGTTGAATCCCCGCTGGTTTGCCGTGCA
>CAYXWW010000019.1:0-24817 GCA_964468905.1 uncultured Rhodoferax sp.
CGTCTGCGACGGTCTTGGCCATCAAATACTCCTATTACAAAAAAATACGCACGGTTGCTAAAAAATTACTCCGTCCACAATGCAGCTTTTATGCCAATTGCACATGTGAACGCAATTTTGGTAAAGCGCTCTATTTTGCCCTGAGAAATGGGAATTTTTCGACAACCTACATGAAAGTGGCACCAGTAAGGCAAGTTTTGCTGTGCAAGTCGTCGAAAAAATGCACCAAAATGGGATGAAAAATATCGCCAACCGTTCAAGTCGAAACTCTTGGCGCACATCTTTGGTGCGCCATGAAATGCTTTAACAATTTGGATCGTCAAGGCACTTATCCTGAAATGAAGTACGTTGTACTGGGCATCTATTGTGAAATTTCAGAAATTTGCAACCTGACGCACTCTGTGTGGGCCCATATATCCTGCACAATGCAATGAAATATCGACGCCAATTGGGTTCAAAACTGAGCATCACACTCGCCAGGTCTTCACCATGGTCTCTCTCGCTTCTGAAGCTTTCTTGACGAGCACACTCATTGGCCTTGCTGTGGGGACGGTGGCTGGTTTGGGCGTCGTTTGGTTTGGACGCAAAGCCCTTGCGCGTAAAGAGCTTCATCAACTTGCCAAGTCGGATGTATTCCACCCACTCTTGGCACTATTAGACAGCATTGATGATCTAGCCTGGATTAAAGACAAAGACTGCCGGTTCATTCTGGTCAATCGAAAATTTTCCCAGGTTTTTGGCGTGGAACCCAACGCACTGATCGGCAAGACGGACTTCGACCTCAGCAAACCCGAACTAGCGCGCGCCTACCAGGCAGACGACAAAAAGGTGATGCAAACCCGTACGCCCAGTCGACAAGAGGAAGCAATCGCGCGGGAGGGACACCGCTTTGGCTGGTCCGAAACCATCAAGGTTCCCGTATTTGACAAAAGTGGTGCGGTTGTGGGTACTGCAGGCGTCGCGCGAGATATTACGGAACGACATGAGGCGCAAGACTTATTGGAGTTGCGGGTCAAGGAACGCACCCATGAGCTAACTTCTGCCCTTGCACAGTTAACTGCAGCGCAAGCTGCACTCGTACAACGCGAAAAAATGGCCGCATTGGGCTCTCTTGTTGCCGGTATTGCCCACGAATTGAACACCCCCATTGGCAATGCCCTTACAGTTGCCAGCACTTTGCAATTCCACGACCAGGAATTCACGGTCAGACTTCAGCGAGGTTTGACCAAATCCGATCTAGAAACCTATCTGTCAAGCGTCCGGGATGGCTCCAACATCCTATTGGGCTGTCTCGTCAAGGCTTCCGACCTCATCAGCAGTTTTAAACAAGTAGCGATGGATCAAACCAGCATGAAACGGCGCAGGTTTGACTTGGCAGAAGTAGTGGCAGAAAACTTGGTCGTATTGAGCCCCACGCTTCGCAAGACCGACTTTACTGTGGAGTCGGAAGTTGCAGATAAAACCATGATGGACAGTTACCCCGGTCCCTTGGGTCAGGTTATTACCAACCTGGTCAGCAATGCCTTGCTACATGCATTTAAGGATCGTGCCCAAGGGCGTGTAACGATATCTGCCAAGCATGCTGATGCCGATTGGATCGAACTACGGGTGGAAGACGATGGCATTGGCATTCCGCAGGTGCATCTGCCCCGTATCTTTGATCCGTTTTTTACGACCAAATTTGGACAGGGTGGCAGCGGGCTCGGCTTGAGCATTGTCTACAGCATTGTGCAAGGTGCGTTGAGCGGCACGATCGCAGTGACTAGCAACGAAGGAAGTGGTACGTGCTTTAGTCTGCGCTTGCCTCGCGTAGCGCCTGAAAATCTAACAAACTTTCAAGACAGCGGGCTCATGGCCCTCACCTAATTCGTCGCACGCCGTCAGCATGACCGCCCCTAAGTTTCACTTCACGATCTCTCTCGCACAGTGGTCGCTCCATCAGGGGTTTTTCAGTGGCGCCTTGCAGGTTCTTGACTTTCCGTGCCTGGCCCGCGAGCGCTACGGCATTGGTGCTATCGAATACGTCAACCAGTTTTTCATGGACAAAGCCCAAGACCATGAATTTCTTGGAACAATGAAGGCCAACGCCAAAGCTGCCGAAGTCGATAGTTTGCTCATCATGGTGGACCATGAAGGCGCGTTGGCTGCGACCAATTTCGCCGAGCGGAAAAATGCAGTCGAAAGGCATAGAAAATGGATTGAAGCGGCTGCCTTTTTGGAATGCAGCGCGGTGCGCGTCAATCTTCATGGCTCAACAATTGAATCTGATTGGGTAAATGGTTCCATTGAAAGCCTCACAGCACTGGGGACCTTTGCCGCGGGCTTTGGGCTCAAGGTTTTGGTTGAAAACCATGGTCAGTTGTCCTCGAAAATCAATTTACTGGTTGATGCCATTAGCGGCGTCAACTTGCCCAATGTTGGAACACTGCCGGACTTTGGAAATTTTTGTATACGCAGCGAGGCATCAAGTGACACACAAAAGCCTCGCTGTATTGAGCAATACGACACCTACCAAGGCATAGAAGAAATGCTGCCATTTGCGGGCGGTATCAGTGCAAAGACGTCCGATTTCGACGAATCAGGAAATGAATCCAGCCTCGACTTCGAACGAATCATGGCATTGATAGAGCGCTCAGGCTATCACGGCGCTATTGCGGTTGAATACCAAGGCGACCGACTAAGTGAGGATGCAGGCATTCGTTTGAGCAAGAAATTGCTCGAGCGCTGGAAGATGTGAAGCCGACTGAACTCAAGGTTCCAGCGTCTCAAAGGAATCTTTGGTCAGGCTACGCATGTCCTTGTTCGCAACTCTGTTTTGTCGCGCGCGCAGCGCGTGCAACGCACCCAAACAATAGTGTGTGAACCATAGCGACGAGAAAGCAAATATCAACATATAGATCCAAATGGCCAGTGGAGCTATATAAACGAACCAGGGCACAGATAGTGCGCCAGTAGCCCACAACAAGCTCGGTGCCGCACCCAGATAGCCGGCCACCAACCCCATACCCAACAAGGGGAGCCGATGTGCAACCAATATGTTGTGGCGCTCGTCCGCTGTGGCGTGCGTCGCCAACGCGTCAAATGCCATCACGCGGTAGGTCAACCAACCCCAAATCAGCGGCGGCAAGACCAATACCAGCGGTGGAACAAACCACAATGGAATGGAAATGACCAATGCCAGCAACGCCAGAAGTGAAGACCCGAGTGCCCAACCCACGCTGTGCAAAAACGATGTGCTGTTGCGCTGTTCAAGCATTGGGAATCGGCGCAAAGCCACGAGTCGCACAAGCACCGGAGTCATCAGAAGAGCTACTACCAGCAAAGACACGATGATGATCAAAGGCGTAACAGTGATCACAATGACCAATGGCGCAAAGACCATTTTGATGCGCCCCAACCCCATACGATCCAGCCACGCCCAGCCATTGGCAGCAAATGTAGAAGAATCGAGCACGAGACGAACCTGGTCAAGCGCCGCGTCCCAGAAGAAGTAGCCAAGCCCCACTGTCAGTCCAATGACCAATGCGAGTGGCAGCAGGGACAAGAAGATAACCCGTGGCCGCAGGCAATAGGCAGCAGCACGCCAGCACGAATCAAATAGCAGGTTCATCGTTCAAGCATAACCTGCCGCACCCTGAAACGTGGACGCGCGCTAAGCTTTGCCAGCCAAGCGCTTGAGACCTTGCCACTGTTGGCTCCAGAAACCACGGCCATAGTCCCGTCCTTGTTCTATCTGGTCACGCACGCCCGTCGGGTCGAAACGAAACTCAAAATTGGCGGTACCAAACACGATGTCCCACCACGGCAAGAGCACGCCAAAATTGTGGCCGCCAAGTCTATGGGGGCCCGCGTCTGAACTGGTTGAAGGCGACTCATGCCCTATGCCTACTGAATGGTGCAAGCGGTGAAACCGCGGGCTGACCCACAATCGCTCCCCCACCCGCCCAAACCACACCCGTAGATTGGCGTGCTGAAAGCTCTCGCTGAGCTGGGTGAACGCAACGATGGCAACGAACTGCCCCGGTGCGATGCCAATCATTTGCGCGAGAAACACCATCAGCACATCGCGCAGAATGTCATCCAGCAAATGGTTTCGGTTGTCACTCCACATGGTCATTTGTCGCTGCGCGTGGTGCAGCGAATGCAATCTCCACCACCATTCAAATTGGTGCTGTCCCCGGTGCACCCAATAATTGAAAAAGTCCAACACGACAAGATACAAGAGCAGGCTCACCACCGGCTGGTCCGTCACGCCTGGCCACATGGCGTCAAGGTGAAATGTCTCCCAACCACCTACGCGAAATGCGCCCAGCAACTCGTCAAAGTAGGGTCCTAAAGTAAAAAACAATGCCAGACGGAACAGGCCCAACCGATGCAATGCGGTATAGACCATGTCGACGCGAACCGTTTCAGGATCGGTTACCGCCTCCACTGGGCGCCAACGCTGCAGGGGGCCAATCACACAGACGAGTACAGCCAATTGCAGTAGTCCAACCAGCAGCCAACCCGTTGCATCAAATCCATCTTCGAGCAAATTGGACATATCGAGTGCAACCATCACTGGCTCCATGGCTGATTCGAAAATCCATTGTTGAACGTCAGCAAATGCCGTTGCAATCGTTTCCATGAAAGTATTCATCGTGAAGTTGTTCGGCTAACACTACAGGGCTCACCGTGAATTTTGGGCAGCAATATGCGCGGTGTACAGCGGGTGCTCGCGCAGTGTCTTAAAACAAAATCCGCGCCCCCTAAGCCCCACAATCAACGGCTCCAAAACCGTTGGAGCCCAGGGATCTTGGCGCGACCAAATTCCCAAATGCGCCATCAAGATGTCGCCCTTTCGAATTCCCGCCAATGCGGATTTCAACAGTGCATCATTTCCGAAACGCTCGCTCGGCAATTCGTCACCTAGAAATCCTGCTGGGGCCCAACCCACATGCTCAAAACCGCAGCTTTTGGCCGCACGCAACAGCGCAGGGGACGTTTTACCACCAGGAGCACGAAAAAGTGGCAACGGCCGTCGTCCAGTCATGTCAAACAATCGTTCGTTAACTTTTTGCAGCTGTCCACAATAGGCCTTGGTATCCCAAACCAGATCCTGTCCCACTTGCAGCCCTGCAGAAGGTCGAATGCGAAATCGTTGCGGGTCACCCGCCAAGTCACCGCGCCAGTAGCCATGGTCATAGGTGTGCGAAGCAAATTCATGCCCTTCTGCGGACCGCGCCTTCCACCACGCGGACCAATAAGATCCCAAACTGCCATCACCCACTTTGGTCCGTTCATTGGCGGCAAAGAAAGTGACCTGTACACCTTGCCGATTCAATACGTCCGCAATCAGCGGTGCAACTTCCATATGCCCTGTATCAAAGGTCAAATAGAGTGGCTTGTCACAGGCATTCTGGGCGATAGCCCCCGTAGACAATGCGTATAATGCTATAAAGTTAATAGCAACTTTTGAGTAATTTAGCTTTGCCAAACTCACCCTCTTGCTTTGCTATTGCCTGCCTGCGTGGTCTAGGGTCCATACGCCGTGCGGGGACTTGCCAACCTTGATTTGCCGCAAGATCTGCCGCGTACCAATATCGATAACCGTCAGCTTGCCTGCCCAACGCGATGCCAAATACAGCAATCGGCCATCCGCAGAAATTTCCATGTCATCCGGTCCACTGGGGCCAGGCAAACTGTCCACTACGGTCATTGATTGGTAGTCAATCTTGCTAATCGTATTGGCCACGCGATTGCTGACAAACACGTGCCGCTTGTCGCCGGCGGCTCTGAACGCGTGTGCACCTTTGGCGGTCTTGATCGTCTGCACCAGTTTGGGTCGCGGTGCACTGACGTCATACACCTCAACACCATCCCCGCCGGTAAGTCCCACCAGTAAAAACTTGTCATCGGGCGTTCCAAAGACGTCTGCTGGCATAGGGCCAATTTTGGTACGCCATTTGATGGTCTGGCTTGCCAGATCGATTGCAACCAGTTCGTCGCTATCTTGCATCGTGCTGTAGACCGTGGTGCTGGCGTAATCAATCCAAAGGTGGCTAGGAGTCTTGCTGGTCGGTACGCGTTTGACCAAATGCAATTCCACGCCATCCCAACGGTACAAGTCGATATGGTTCAGTCGATTGGCCGCCGTGACAAACCACTTCATATCGGGCGAAAACCGCAGTTGGTAGGGATCCATGATCCCCCGCACCGTTCGTTGCACCTCTGCCGTCTTCGGGTCAACAAATGTCAACGAGTCACTCAGCGCGTTGGCCACGATCAATGACTTGCGATCGGGAGTCAAGTACAGGTGATGCGGCTCTTTGCCGGTGGCAATACGCTTGGTCTCTTTCCAAGTAGCGGGATCGACGACACTGATCGTGGCATCGAGCGAGTTCAAGACAAAAATCGGGTTCGACTGCGCGTAGGCCGCTGCGGGCACGACGAAAACCAGTAGTCCTGGAATCCAAAGGCAAAAACAAAACTGGCGCAGGAGAAAAAAACGTTGAACCAACGCTATAAGAGCAGAATTAATCTTCACAATCGATCGCTTTTTGGGTAACCGACGAGTTTAGCTTCCAACTCGGTGTTTTCCCGAGTGCGACAGTAAGCAAGTACCGCGAATTTTCAACAATTGCAACGAACATTGCACTCGGTCAAGCAATTCAGACAGACTTGTCCAGTAATTTTTGTAGGTCACTGTCACGCAACCACTTCCACTGGCCGGGTGCCAAGTCGTCCGGAAGCTCCAATCCGCCGATGCGTGAACGGTGCAAACCCTCCACACGATTACCAACCGCTGCGACCATTCGCTTCACCTGGTGGTATTTGCCTTCAGTGAGTGTCAGGCGCAGGTGTGTGGCTGCTCCAGCCGCATCCGCAATCTCGCACGCTGCGGCGCGCACAGGTTTGGGATCATCGTCCAACACGACACCTGTCAACAAGAGCTGCACCTGTTTTTCATTAAAGGGGTGCTTGGCCGTTACTTCATAAACTTTAGGGCTGTGCTTTTTGGGCGAACTCATTTGGTGGATAAATTGGCCGTCATCGCTCAGCAGCAAAAGCCCTGTGGTGTCCTGATCCAAACGACCCACCGCCTGCACGCCCTGCACAGCGCTCTTTTGCGGACGCAAACGCAAGGGCGACGGCAGCAGCGTGTAGACGCTCGGATAAGTAGAAGGCTTTTGCGAGCATTCCGTGCCTGCAGGTTTGTTCAAAAGCACATAGGCCTTTTCAAAATATTCCCATTCCACACCCTGGACCCGAAATCTGAGGCCCCGTGCTTCATACTCCATAGCAGCATCGGTAATGATGACGGGGGCCGCATCCATACTATCCCTATAGACTTGCACCATTCCCTGTTGAATAATTCCGGCACAAACCCGACGGGTGCCAAATCCTTGTGAATAGAGTATTTCTTGAAGCTGCATACGTTACAAATGGCTGGCGCCGTCTGGCCATGAAAGGGCAATGGAAGATTTTGATGATGTCACCCCTCAAGCTTAAAGCCATATCGCTTCCTAACATCAACCTGCGCAGTGAATGTAACGGTCGCCGT
Organism: uncultured Rhodoferax sp.; assembly: GCA_964468905.1. Taxonomy (GTDB): domain Bacteria; phylum Pseudomonadota; class Gammaproteobacteria; order Burkholderiales; family Burkholderiaceae_C; genus Allorhodoferax. The sequence goes on from CAYXWW010000019.1 coordinate 7,544, forward strand.
GCAGCGACATTCTTGGCGGTGTGCCCCTTGGGCCATTTGCCAAAAGAAGCCGCCCTGTTGCTCTAAACCATCAAACCAATTGAAATCAACGTTTGCTTGCAACTTCTTGCAATTGGTTACGCCTTTTGGCGTTTGCGAGAGGCAGCCCAGCAAAGAGTCAACTGCCAACCTCTAAAATCCGCCAACTGTGCTAAACAATATGCTTTCATTTTTCCGATCAAAAAAAGTCCAGCCCATTCAGGATAGCGCTGCTTTGGAAGCACACGCGCAGCGCATGGACTTGGAAGAGCGCAAGGCTTTCCGGCAGGAAATGATCTACCAATCCATCCGTGAAAGCTTTCTCGCGATGGAAGTCATTGGCAGCATGTACAAATTCAAGGTGATGGCGGTGGATGTGCGTCATCACCGGTTCATTGCCATGATTGATGTTGCGAAATCGTTCGTGACCGGAAAAGAAGCTAGAACCAAGAGTTTTGCCGCCTTGGAAAAGCTCATGCGTTCCAATGCGTACAAGCGTTTTGGCGTTTTGATCGAAGGCATTTACTGGCGCGTCAGTGAAACCGAGACCCAATTTGAACGGTTTACCAAAAATGTGGACCGCCAATCCGATCGTGGCATTTCGCTTGCCAATCAACTGCGTCAGGGCGTGCCTGCTGCAGCGCCACCCCCAAGCAATACTGACACGCTGTCGCGCCACGCGTACCAACCCGTGTCTGACGACGAGGCACGCGCCTTTATGGAAGCGCTGCAAAATGGCCTGGCGCCACCTGTGGTGCACGTAGGAGACTGGGAGTACCAGTCCGACGTTGCCCCGCTGGACAGTGGCATCATGATTGGCGGCACGCAATACGGAAAACTGCAGTAGCTCAGCTCTAGAATGCCCGGGTGAACGCCAATTTGCCCACCGTCCCCCGCCGCCCCATCCGCGAATTGCCGGATGAATTAATCAGCCAAATCGCGGCCGGCGAAGTGGTAGAGCGCCCAGCGTCCGTTGTACGCGAGCTGGTAGACAACGCGCTGGATGCGGGTGCTACACACGTCGACATTCGATTGTTGGCGGGTGGTGTACGCCTCATCAGCGTGGAAGACGATGGAATGGGGATCCCATCACAAGAATTGCCTTTGGCTTTCAAACGCCACGCCACAAGCAAGATCGGCAATTTGCGCGATCTGGAGTCAGTTGCCACCATGGGTTTTCGCGGCGAAGCTTTGGCAGCTATAAATTCAATAGCAGACTGCGCAATATTATCCAGGGCTAGCGGCCAATCTGGCGCTTACTTGCTGGATGGCAGAACGGGCGAAATCAAACCTGTTGCGCGCAACCAAGGGACAACGGTCGAAGTCAAAGAACTGTTCTACAGCACGCCTGCGAGACGCAAATTTCTCAAGACCGACGCCACGGAGTTGTCGCATTGCATTGAATCTGTTCGACGCCACGCGCTGGCCCGCCCAGACGTAGGTTTTTCCATCTGGCATGAAGGTAAGCTGATTGAACAATGGCGACGGTGCCAATCGGACGGTGCCGGCTCGCAGATGGCGGTATTTGACCAGCGCTTGTCTGACGTGCTGGGAGCCGAATTTGTTGCACAGTCGATTGCCGTGGATTGGCTTCCCTCTTCCGCCACTCGGGGACAGGCTAGTTCTGGTGCGCTATCTGACGCAATAGCCGACACCATGCCGCCGCCTCTGCGGGTGCGAGGACGCGTAGGAATTCCAGATGCAGCCCGTTCGCGCGCTGATCAACAATTTTGTTATGTGAATGGCCGTTTTGTGCGGGACAAGGTGCTCACCCACGCTGCGCGAAGCGCCTATGAAAACGTATTGCACGGCCACAGGCAGCCGGTGTACGCACTGTATTTGGAAATGGACCCGGCGCGGGTCGATGTCAACGTACATCCAACCAAAATTGAAGTGCGCTTTCGTGACAGCCGCGAAGTGCACCAAGGCGTTCGCCATGCCGTAGAAGGCGCTTTGGCTGCACCACGCTCCAGCACATTGCCAATAAGTGACGACCATACACGCGCTTTGTCGTTGCAAGGCGAAGTACCCAATCTTGCGAAACCTCCTCTGTATTCAGCCCAGTCAGCTATAAGCTTTATCGCACCCAACGAGCCTATTGGCCATCGGGTGAATGATGTCGGCTTGCTCTGGTCACCCTCACAACCGCAGCCTACTCCCACTACTACCGAGTCGCCCGCACCCGCGTCACCCATGCCCGCGGGAGATTGGCCGCTGGGCCGGGCCTTAGCGCAATTGCAGGGCATCTACATATTGGCAGAAAACCTACAGGGCTTGGTCATCGTCGACATGCATGCTGCACATGAACGCATCGTCTATGAACAACTCAAAAGCCAATTGGCTAAGGCGGGGTCAGACCGAGCAATTGCGCAATTGTCGAGTCAGCCTCTGCTGATCCCGGCAACATTTGCCGCAACGCCCGAAGAAGTTGCCACCGCTGAGGCGCACATCGCGACTCTCCACACATTGGGCCTGGAAATCAGCGCCTTTTCACCCAAAACGCTCGCCGTGCGCGCGGTACCCACTAGCTTGGCACAGGGGGATGCAGTCGCTTTGGCGCGAAGTGTTTTGGCCGAGTTGAGCCAACACGATGCGAGCACGGTGATTCAACGTGCGCACAATGAGCTTTTGGCAACCATGGCCTGCCATGCCGCAGTGCGTGCAAACCGACGTTTAACCATCGACGAAATGAATGCATTGCTTCGTCAAATGGAAAACACCGAACGCAGCGACCAATGCAATCACGGACGACCCACATGGCGCCAATTAAGTGTGCGAGAAATCGACACAATGTTCATGCGTGGGCGTTGACCCAATAGAAAATGTGTCAGAATGAGCCAACCATTTATAGACTGGTTTCGTTGTGGAAGTGGCTCCACACATGGAATTGACTAATACGCTTTGAAAGGCAATTGAAATGAGCAAGATTCTCGTAACTCTGATCGCTGGTTTGTTCGCTACTGGTGCCTTTGCAGCTGCGCACGGTGGCGCACCTAAGGACACAGGCGCTGCTTCAGCACCTGCCGCTGCCAAGCCAGCTGCTGCTGCGCCAGCACCCGCTGCTGCACCTGCGCCTGCGGCTGCAGCGTCTACTCCAGCTAAAGCTAAGAAAGCCAAGAAAGCCAAGAAAGCCAAGAAAGAAGCTGCTGCGAAGTAATTCACAGCCTTCACGGCCCAACAAAAAGAGCCCGCACTTCGCGGGCTTTTTTTTGTCTGCGCGCAATTGCCGTTGCACAGGCAAACATGCAGCCCCACACTAAAATATTACTCCAATGACCCGGACGCCCAGCACCGATCAAACAGCAGCCGCAATAGGTCCTTTGCCGTTCTGCTTGTGTTTGGCGGGCCCCACCGCGAGCGGAAAAACCGCAGCCGCTTTGGCCATTGCACAAGAACACCCGTGCGAGATCGTCAGTGTGGACTCTGCACTCGTTTACAGAGAAATGGATATTGGTACGGCCAAGCCCAGTAAAGCCGAACTAGCCCAGGTTCCCCACCACCTCATCGATATCCGCAACCCGCTGCACGCCTATAGCGCCGCCGAATTTGTTCGTGACGCGACGCGTCTGATTGTTGACATCAACTCCCGTGGCAAGCTTGCCCTGCTGGTGGGCGGAACCATGTTGTATTTCAAGGCGCTTATTGATGGACTTGACGACATGCCGCCGGCCAATGCTGAAGCGCGTGCTGCATTGGAGCAAGAAGCCGGATTAAAAGGATGGCCCGCTCTCCACCGCGAATTGGCGATCGTAGATCCCGTGACTGCCGCGCGGCTAGCGCCGGCAGACAGCCAAAGAATTCAGCGCGCCCTAGAGGTCTACCGAATATCCGGCTTCCCACTTTCGCACTTTCACTCCCCTCGATCCGCTACAACAAACATAGCTACTCACGCCCCATATACGAGGGCTGGAGCCCTTATTTCTCTAGAGCCACTGGAGCGACACTGGCTCCACGAACGCATTGCACTACGTTTTGACACCATGCTACGGCAAGGCTTTTTGGACGAAGTGCGTGCGCTGCGCGCGCGTGGAGACCTTCATGCAGATCTACCTTCGATGCGGTGTGTTGGCTACCGGCAGGCATGGGAAGCGCTGGCCTCTTTTGAGGCACAAGGGTCAATCGGGCCACTACCAATCGCCGAAATCCGAGAGCGCGGAATCATCGCGACACGCCAACTTGCCAAGCGGCAAATGACCTGGCTGCGCTCTATGCCACAGCGACATGTCGTTGCAGCAGATGCAACGGGTGCGCTAGATGCCGTACTCTCGCTAGCACGTCATCTGCTGAAGCAGCGATGAGCGGCGCGCCACTATCATGGCGTATCAAACCATGAATCTGTCCGTCCAAAATCTCAGCAAATATTACGGTGCATCTCCAGTATTTCACAACGTATCGTTCACAGTGGCTGCAGGTGAGTTTGTGGCCATCGTCGGCGAATCAGGGGTCGGGAAATCTACCCTCCTGAACTGTCTGGCTGGCCTAGACGTTTGGGACAACGGAAACGTCATGCTCGACGGCACTGATATCGGTCCATTGAATGAAGATGATCGGGCCTTGTTGCGGCGCAAAAAAGTGGGATTTGTGTTTCAGGCTTTTCACGTGTTGGGACATTTGTCTGTTTGGCAAAACGTAGCCTTGCCACTTTTGCTTTTGGGCACACCTGACAAAGCCCGCGTACAAGCCATGTTAGATGACGTGGGGCTTGGTGGCATGGGAAGCCGCTTGCCACATCAGCTCAGCGGTGGGCAGCTTCAGCGGGTGGCGATTGCACGTGCACTCATACACCGCCCTACTGTTTTGCTGGCGGACGAACCAACTGGCAATCTGGACCCTTCGACAGCGGCAAAGGTAATGGAGGTATTGGTAGAACAAACACTTGCACACCAGACATCACTGATCATGGTGACCCACGCCGAAACAGCAACCGCTCGCGCGGACAGAGTGCTGAACCTCTCGATGGATGGCATCCGCGACAATGGCCGAAACAATTCAGCCCGATGACTAGCCACTAATACGCGCCATTAAAGGGCACCAAATTCCCGTAAAGACTTACATTTTTGCCAAAAGATAGTGCAAAATAAAGACATATTTCTTACACATTCGTGCACGCGCGCGCTTTCCAGCACCATTCACCCTATACGTTGCCATGTTGTTTGCTGATGAAGATCATGAAGCGGTAATGCCGTCTGACGAACGAACAGGCAAGACTTGGTGCGTTTTGATGGTGGATGACGACGCCGTTGTGCATACGGTAACGCGCTTGGCGTTGCGCGGCTATGAATTTGACGGGCGCTCATTGGAGTTCATCAGTGCCTACTCTGCCCAGGAGGGAAAACAGATTTTTCAGGACCGACAAGACATTGCAGTTGCCATGATAGATGTCGTTATGGAAAGTGACCAAGCGGGTCTTGAACTTGTTCAGTTTGTGCGGAAAACCTTAGGCAATCACCAGACGCGACTGGTCGTTCGCACCGGCCAGCCTGGACAGATTCCGCTGCATGAAGTCCAGGGTCAATATGAGATTGATGACTACCGGGAAAAAACCGAGTTGACCATCCAGAAACTGCGTGCAATTCTGGACAGCCAACTTACTGCATACCAAGGCGTTGCGGTAGGCCAGTAACGTTAGCTCGCGAACGGCGGTGCACGGTTACGTGGGCCTGTCGGCCCGTCGTGCAATACCTACTTGTCAGTCAGGATTGAAGCTAGCTTCTTTTGATCCAGGAACTTGGCGTAGCCTGAAATGGACGCCATAACTTCCTTGTTCGTCATGAGTTCTTGCATGGCAACCTTGCCAACCAATTCAAACGCACCACGAATGGCTTGCGCATCCTGCTTGCCAGCAGCTTTCAATTCCTCAAGGCAATTCTCGGTGAGCAGTCGTGTGACCAGTTTTCCAACGTACTCGTTGGTTGCACCCTGATTTGCTGTGGATACCTTAGAAAATTCTTTGAGGTCCGGATGGGCGGCCATCGCAAAAAATATCCATTGGGCTAACTGCTTTCTTTCCTTGCCAGTTAAAGAATCAGTCATACATGCCCCCAGCGACTCTCCCGCCGTCGCGGCAAACGTCCATTGCGGTGACAACACTGTCGCCAACAACACAGCCAGTACTGCAGCATATTTCTTCATATTCCAATCCCTCATCGCAATTCCCTCCAAAAACAGCAACAGACACTTTACCGCACGGTCCAGTCAGAACTCAAAATCCCCTTCAAACCACATCAAAAGTTGGGCTTCACCACCATCAAGAAAAAAGTAGCCACCATTGCCACAAAGGCAGGATAACCAAGAATCTCCCACCAACGGGCGTAGCGCCAATAGCGCGCAGGCAAAACTTGTCCTGCCAAACTTGCTTCCTGTGCCAATGCCGCCATGCGCAGTTGCAGCCACACCACCGGCAGCCAACACAACCCTGCAATCGCATAAAGAACCAACGCCCATCCGATCCAGGGTGTGGACAATGGCAAACCACCCATGTGCGCGAGCCACACTCCGGTGAGTGGCTGCACCACGGCGGCAGGTGTCGTAAACCACCAATCTGCCCGAACTACCAACCGCGTCACGACCACCTGTGCAGCCAGCACGCCACTGCGATTGACAAAGAACAAATAAAAGGCCGTACCAAATCCGGTTCCTACCAGTACCACGCTGGACAGAATATGCACCCACTTGACAATGAGATAGGTATTCATGGCGACCTGCGGGCAAGGAGCACCAACACGACTGCGATAGGTACGTTCTTGCTCAATGGCCCCAATGGGTGCAACCACAGGGAAGGAATCATCCAAGTCGCAAGCATAGTCATCCCCAGCATCACAGCCAATGCCGTCAAATAGGCATATTGACCGGGCCTACACACTATCCAAATGCACAACAGGCAATCCAGTACTGCACCCGATACCGTCAGCAGCGTCGCTACATGGTCATCGTCAATGCCGCCACTCACAAGCAACGCGCGACTTTGGCCATGCAGTTCCCAAAGGCTAACCAGCGCAGTCCACAGCCACACAAATACCACACTAGCGCGCAGCCACTGGAATTCTCGATCCTCGCAATTTCTTCCAGACGATGTGGGTTCAAGCATTGGAATCACCACCTGCTTCAAGATCATCTATCACATCCGTCACCATGCCCCACTTGGCAAACTCAGGTTCAAAATCAGCCAGCCGATGGCGACTAAGGCAAGGATAGGCGCCAGGCAGCATGTGCTCGCCACGCGCCAAGCGTCTGGCCAACAAAATGGCAGCCATACAAGGGATTTCCGGGCCATGGTCATGGTCTGCGGCGATATGCCATGCACGCATTGCTGAGTTGCCTCGGGCATCCTTTCCCGCCACGCGCACGACCATACCGCCCAGACCCGTGCCAAATCGGTCGAACCAACTGGCGGCGGTGTTCAAAGTACCTGCCAATCGTTCCGGCTGTTTGAGCAATCCCACCGTGCGGAACCAGGCCAACAAAGCGAATGCCCGCTGCGTGATGCCCACTTCTACCGCTGCACGAAACTCCACACGCTGTCGCACGTTGTAGTGCCGTGGAAAGAGCTCCAAATCTGGGATCTCACACAGCGCAGCAAAACGGGGGCGCAAGCGATGGAACGACACTGGGCGTGGATTGGCCCAACCAATTTGTGTCTGCCACCGCCCGTCATTCCAAACCGGGATGGCGGCGCCGCAGTAGCTCAGCACAGCGCGCAGCGTAGCGACACCACGCGGGGCCGTTTGCGCTGGTGCAATACAAATATCGACGGTATCGCGGTACTGCCAACCTTCACTGAGCGCGTCCACCACTGCGGACGACAACGCGGGAACCGTACTGGCGCCACTGATGGCCACCCGGTCAGCGGCGACAAATTCAGCATGCAGTGCGCTTGCAAAATCGCACACAAAACGACGCCCATCGGCGAGATCGATATAGTGCACACCAGCGCGTGCGCAGGACAAAGCCACTCCAAAATCTTGCCCCTGAAACGGGCCCGCGGTATGGATCACCAATTCGACTCCATGGTCCCGCAGTGACTGTGTGAAATCTGCGTGATGGATGTCAACCGCAACGCCCCGTGCCGCGCCCAAACCAGCCGCGAAAGATGCCGCGCGTTGGCCATCGCGTCCCGCGACGATCAAGTCGATAGCCGCATCATGTGCGAGCGCACGGCAGATGCGGGCACCAAAATTACCGTAGCCTCCCAGCACCATTACTTTCATTGCCATTTTTCTTTTGCCCGGTTGACTGCAACTATGGTGAACTATAGACCGTAGCGGTCGCCTTTTCCCCGCACAATGCAGACAACATGCAACCCCCTCTGTGGCCCCTACTCGCATCATTCTCATGGCAAGAACTTCGCAACCACGCCTGGCGCAATGCGGCTGCCGTGGTATCGGTGATGCTAGGCGTGGCGCTGGCCTTTTCGGTACACCTGATTAACGCCTCCGCACTGGACGAGTTTGCGCAAGCGGTGCGGTCTGTGGGCGGCCAGCCGGACGTGGTAGTACAAGCCAAAGCGGGTGCTGTTACAGGTATTGATGATCGCCTGTTGGGGAAAATGGCACAGCAAGCCGAGGTGGCCCTTGCGAGCCCTGTGGTGGAAATCAACGTGCTGGGCATGGGGATGACCTCCCGTGAAGGTGACGCAGCAAAGGCCGGGCGCGGCGTGCCATTGCGCGTACTAGGCGTCGATCCACTCCTCGTCGCGCAGTTAAGCCCCGACCTGCTGCCCCTCCCCCATCCTTTAGCCGACCGGCTCGATATCTTTGCGCCCAACACCGTCTTTCTGAATCCTAGCGCGCGCAGTCGCTTGGGTAACGACACCCTACAGGTGCAATGGGGCATGCAGCTCAAGACGGTTCAGGTGGCGGGCACCGTGCGCGCGTCGGGGCCACCATTGGCGGTGATGGACGTCGCCGCCGCACAAGATTTGTTTGACCAAGCGAGTCACCTGACCCGGATCGACTTGCGCCTGCGTCCCGGTGTAGACCGCGCTGCCTTTGTCCGCAAAGCGCTGGCGGCACCTGACTGGCCAGTGCAGGTCGCACTGGTAGAGCCGGGCGATACGCTGGAGCGCATGTCTACGCTGTCACGGGCTTATCGGGTGAATTTGACGGTGCTGGCACTGGTTGCATTGTTTACCGGCGGTTTTTTGGTTTTTTCAGTCATGGCACTCAGCGTGAGCCGCCGCGCACCGCAGTTTGCACTTCTGGGTGTTCTTGGCCTCACCAGCCAACAACGCATGCACCTGGTTCTACTGGAAGCGTTGGCACTGGGGCTTGCTGGCAGTGTGTTGGGTATTGCCTTGGGCACGGGGCTCGCGGCACTCGCATTGCAGCAGTTGGGTGGCGATCTGGGCGGCGGGTATTTTGCTGGGGGGGCGCCTGCATTGCAGTGGGACGCACTGGCCGCGCTGGTGTTTGCTGCATTGGGACTGGCGACTGCACTCATTGGTGCCTGGTGGCCCGCGCGCTGGGCACAGCGCTTGCCAGCGGCACAGGCACTGAAAGGCCTTGGCATGGTGCAAGCGTCAAAGAACCACGCCATTCTGGCGGCTACTTTGCTGTTGACGGGCTACCTGTTTGCCTTGCTACCACCGCTATGGGGCGTACCGCTGGCAGCTTATGCCAGCGTGGCACTGATCTTGATTGGCGGCATCGCGGGCCTTCCGTGGCTGGTCGGTGTTATCTTGGATCGCATAGCACCCCTGGTTGCACAACGCGCTTTACCCATGCTGGCAGTAGAGCGTGCGCGGCGCGTACGCGGCAGCGCTGCTGTGGCGGTGAGCGGTGTCGTGGCTTCGCTCAGCCTGGCCGTTGCGCTCACGGTCATGGTGGCCAGTTTTAGAACATCGGTCACGCAGTGGCTGGATTCCGTGTTGCCAGCCGACCTGTATGTCCGCGCATCTGGCAACAACGCAACGCAGGACACAGCCTACTTTGACCCCGGCTTTGTAGAGGCCGCAGCAAGTCTGACAGGTGTGCAGCAGCTATCCACCCAGCGCAACCTCCAGTTTCTGCCAGACCGCAGCCAGCCCGCCGTCACCCTGATCGCCCGAACGCTGGGCACCATGGATGCCACCACGCGAAGTCTCCCTTTGGTGGGCCAGCCCTTGCCCGTACCCGCCGGCCAAATTGGCATTTACGTCAGCGAAGCCATGGTTGACTTGCACGGTGCACGTCCAGGAACGCTTTACGCCCCTCTATCTGAGTACTTCAAGGCTCTAGCCCTCGATAATCATGCACAAGGTGCTACATTTTTTGTAGCAGGCATTTGGCGCGACTACGCCCGGCAATTCGGCACCATTGCCATGGACAAGGCTGATTTTCAGCGCCTGAGTGGCGACCTACGTGCCAACGACATTGCTATCTGGTTAGAACCGAACGCTGATGTGCCCGGTATCCAGAAAGCATTGCGCAACTTGGCTGATCGCGAATCGCTTAGTACGGACGGGCAGTCGGGCGGGCAGCCAGGCGGCTTGCTGGAATTTGCTTCGGCACGTGAAATCCGTGCCACATCGTTGCGCATTTTTGACCGCAGTTTTGCCGTCACCTATTGGTTGCAGGCCGTGGCCATTGGCATTGGTCTGTTTGGTGTGGCTGCCTCGTTTAGCGCACAGGTGTTGGCACGCCGCAAGGAATTTGGTCTACTGGTGCACTTGGGGCTTACGCGCCGTCAGGTACTGCGCGTCGTGGCGGCCGAGGGCTTGGCATGGACTACGTTGGGGACCATTGCCGGAATAGGACTGGGCTTGGCCATGGCCGTTGTACTGGTCCATGTGGTCAACCCGCAAAGTTTTCACTGGACCATGGAACTCACGCTTCCCATGTTACGCCTAGCGATCCTGGGTGCTGCAGTGGTCGTAGCAGGCACACTGACGGCATGGATTGCCGGGCGCGCGGCAGCAGGACGTGACGCGGTCATGGCGGTCAAAGAGGATTGGTAACAATGTTCAATATGCTTCCCACTCGGCTAAGCCGCCGTGCCCTGTTGGGTTCGAGTTTGGGTGCCTCTCTTGGCCATGCTTCGCCCCAGCCTCGCACAACGCTTGTGTTCCCGCGCGACGCTGGCTCGCACCCCGACTACGCCATCGAATGGTGGTATGTCACAGGCTATGCCGTTGATGCGCAAGGCGATGCCGCATGGGGCTTCCAGGTCACGTTTTTCCGAAGTCGCGTGGCCAAAACCCAGGCCATGCTGTCTACCTTGGCGGCGCGGCATGTGGTCTTTGCCCATGCAGCATTGACTGACGTGCGGGGCAAAAAATTGTGGCACGACCAGCGCATGGCACGATCGTCTGGAATGGACCCTGGGCTCAACCCCAATGACAGCGCTTGGGCCAGTACGTGGGACACCAACATCCGTTTGCGCGATTGGTCACTCACGCGCCAGGGCGCAGATTTACAAGCCAGCATTCCGGCCCAAGATTTTTCCATCAACCTCAAACTGGTCGCGCGTCAACCTGTACTGCTGCAAGGCAAAGAGGGCCTATCGCAAAAAGGCCCGCAGGCAACACAGACGAGCTTTTACTACAGCCTGCCCCAATTGCAGGTTCAAGGGGAACTGGTATTGCATGGCAAGTCATTTGTGGTCGGCACCGGTAGCACGGCTTGGCTGGACCATGAATGGAGTCAGCAAATCATGCCGCCGCAGGCAGTGGGCTGGGATTGGCTGGGCATCAACCTGCTGGACGGCTCTGCACTGACAGCATTTCGACTGCGCGACAAAGCGGGCGCAGCCGTGTGGGATGGAGGTTCGTTCCGTGCCAACGGACGGCTGGTGGCCTTTCAGCGCGGCGACGTTGTATTTACCGTGCTGCGCAGCTGGAACAGCCCGACGAGCCAAGCCCGCTATCCGGTTGAATGGTTGGTGCAGACTCCCCTATCCACCTACACCGTGCGTGCGCTGTTGGACGACCAGGAACTTGATAGCCGAGTGACCACTGGTGCCATTTATTGGGAAGGGTTGTGCGGTGTATGGGATAACAAACAAAACCTCGTAGGGCGTGGATACCTGGAAATGACCGGCTACGCCAGTGCGATACGGCTCTGATCACACAAAACCGCAAAACATCTAGCCCAAAAAGCACAAAACCCGCCTGCAGCGGGTTTTGACAAGTACGCCGTGGGCTTACTTCATAGACAGTATCCAGGCGACAAGCTTCTTACTCTCTGCTTCGCTCACCTGTGCATTTGCTGGCATTGGAATCGCACCCCAATTGCCAGAACCACCTTTGATAATTTTACCGGCCAGCATGCTCGCAGCCTTTGCATCGCCGGAGTACTTCTTGGCGACGTCTTTATAAGAGGGGCCTAGAATTTTCTTGTCAATCGCATGGCAACTCAGGCAGTTCTTGGACTTGGCCAGTGCCTCGTCGGCGAAGGCGGGGGTAGCAACTACCACTGCGGCAGCGGCAGCCAGCACTGCCAAAACATATCGTGTCATTTCAATTCCTCTCGCGTTAATGTGGACGTCTGCGGATGTACCGCAGTCTTTGAACGGGAACAACGGCTGTCGCGTTGACCGATGCACAGGCAAAGAATAGCAGAAGCTGCGTGGCCTTACCGTTGTTCAAGTACTTCGCACCGAGCGCCACTATCGACAAGGCCTATCATCGACACGCCGATGCAACACTTGCATACCAATCGGAAAGCCCCAATTACCCTCCCATGACCACTGAACGACCTAAACCACAAAGCCCCAAATCCTTGTCTGGGCTGCTGCCGTTTCTAAGACCTTACAGACTGCGGATCGGACTAGCCCTGGTGTTTTTGGTATGTGCTGCATTGGCAACGCTCGCCTTCCCCCTGGCATTGCGCAGTCTGATCGACGGAGGTTTGGTCACGACCGACAAGGGCCAGCAGGTCATGGCGTTGCGCGAACACTTTGGGATGATGTTTGCCGTAGCAGTGGCGTTAGGTGTGTTTTCTGCAGCGCGCTTCTACATGGTGAGTTGGCTCGGTGAGCGCGTAACTGCAGACATGCGCAACGCCGTTTACACCCATGTTCTGCAGCAAAGTCCTGAATTCTTTGAGACCACGCAAACCGGCGAAGTGCTGTCTCGACTAACCGTGGATACAACTTTGGTACAGACCGTTGTTGGCTCGTCATTAAGCATGGGGCTGCGCAATCTGGTGATGGCAATCGGCGCATTGGGCGTTCTGGTCTGGACCAACCCCTATGTCATGTTTCAGGTTTTAGGCGTGTTGGTGCTTGTCGTGATCCCCAGCCTGTGGTTTGGGCGACGCGTACGCAAACTGTCCAGAGCCAGCCAAGACCGAATGGCAGACTCCAGTTCTATCGCCGCGGAGGTTCTCAACGCCATCCCTGTAGTCCAAAGCTATACAGCTGAATCGCGCGAAGCCGATCGGTTTTCAACCTCAACAGATAACGCATTCGACACAGCCGTTCGCAGGTCCAAAGCACGGGCCGTATTGGTAGCCTTTATCATTGTCGCCACGTCAGCCGCGCTGCTGTGGGGCTTGTTCCAAGGAACACAGGCTGTGATGGCGGGTCGCATATCAGCAGGTCACTTGGGGCAAACCGTGGTCTATGTGATCATTCTGGCCAGTGCGTTTGCCATACTGGGTGAAGTTTATGGTGATTTGCTGCGCGCTGCCGGTGCCACAGAACGCTTGATGGAGTTGCTGGCCACACAGTCGCCCATATCTTCACCAGAAAATCCGGTTGCAGCCCCCGTTCCTGTTGCCGGAAGCGCTATCAATTTTGAAGCAATAACATTCAACTATCCGTCCAGGCCCGCGCAGGCCGCACTATCGAATGTTTCACTGCAGGTTCAAGCGGGTCAGACAGTTGCAATCGTTGGCCCCAGCGGTGCCGGTAAGAGCACGGTGTTTCAACTCTTGCTGCGCTTCTACGACCCCATGCAGGGACGTATTGTTTTGGACGGCGCGGATACACGGGACATGTCACTCAAGGACTTGCGCCAATGTATCGGAATCGTGCCCCAAGATGCGGTTATCTTTTCGAGCAGCGCGATGGAGAACATCCGTTACGGCAAGCCGACCGCAACTGATGCCGAAGTGGTACAGGCTGCAAAAGCGGCATTTGCACATGAATTCATAACTGAACTGCCTGAGGGCTACACGACATTTTTGGGGGAACGCGGCGTGCGACTGTCTGGCGGGCAACGCCAGCGCATTGCCATCGCGCGGGCAATGCTGAAGAACCCACCGCTTTTGCTCCTTGACGAAGCCACGAGTGCGCTCGATGCGGAGAGCGAGCGCATGGTTCAGGCTGCATTGGAGTCCGCCATGCGGGGGCGCACGACCTTGGTGATTGCCCACCGGCTGGCAACGGTTCAAAAGGCGGACTGCATCGTCGTTTTGGACCATGGCAAGCTAGTTGAGCAAGGCACACATGCCGAATTGGTCGCACGTGGGGGAGTCTATGCAGGACTCGCAGCGCTGCAATTCAATGCTTGATGCACATCAGGCTGAACGCACCAGAGGAACAGGTGGTTGAAAACAAGTGCATGAAGACATAAAATCAACATACCATTATCTTGGGGGACGCACATGGACATTAGCTCAGTTGTAAAACCCGCTGCACAAACGGTGGCAACCCACAAAGCCAAACCGGAAAGTCAGCAGACCCCGCCCCCCGAAAACAAAGTCCACCAGAATGCCACGGCAAACGCCGCATCGGCCACCACGCGACCAGTCGTCAATACACAAGGGCATGTTACGGGACGACACCTCAGCGTCAGCGCCTAAGGACCCGCAAGCGCTACGGCCACCACACCATGGTTGCGATTCGATCAACCAATAGTGCCATTCCGCCGCCGCAGGTCGGCTTGGGGCAAATTCGCCTAGCCCAAGCGCAACGGGAAGCGGATGTGGCGGAGGCTCGCGCAAAGCAGTTGCGTGAACAGGCGAATGATGCTGAACAGCAAGCGCAACAAAGTAACGAAAATGTTCGAAGGATTGTTGGTTTCAATCAAAGGGAAGCGCTCACCTATGGGTCACCCAAAGCCAGCAGACCACCCGATGTACCGGTAAAAGTGCAAAAGCTTATTGAGCAGATGTACGCGGCCACCAGCAATGCACGCACGCAAAGCGGCAACCCATTGAAAGCTGACGTACATGCTGCTCCAGTGGTGAATGTGCAAGGCCAAGCAACTGGACGCATTGTGAACGTCAGCGCCTAAGCGCCCTATTGAAGGCTGCCTTTCATTGCCTCTAGAAGCAATAAGGGCACAACTTCAATGCCCTCTTCTACCAAAGCCTGGGCTTCTTCCATGGTGGCGGTGCCCCTGATCCCACAAGCCTCACGTTCTCCATAGTGAACCTTCCGGGCTTCCTCGGCAAATTGATCGCCAACATCCGTTGTGTGTGCAATGACTTGTCGTGAGACTGTCAGCCACGCTTCGACCAGTGCATTTTGCACACTGTCGGCGCCTGCGGAAACAGGCTTGCTCGGCAATGATGGACCATCAGCACGACCTACAGACAGCATCAGCCGTGGCGCACTTAGCTTTTTCTCAACCGAGGAATCACCACAAACAGGACACTCGATCAAGGATTGCGCACACTGCTGCACAAAATCTTCTTCAGAGGCAAACCATCCTTCGAAGGTGTGTGCAAGCCCACACTGCAAATCAAGAACTTTCACGTGCGGCCTAATCGCTGCGGGCAGCACCCACGGCCTTCCACTCCAGTGACCATGTTCCACTGATTACATTTTGAAGCCACATGGCACCAGCCAGCGTCTTGGCGTCTGTCACCGTACCATCCGCACACCATCGCAGCAGTTCGTCAGCTGTTGCAGTAAACACATCGAGAAACTCGCCCTCATCGAGTTTGCGATCACCAAGTGTGAGACCCTTTGCAAACCAAATGTCGATGAATTCAGTGGAATAGGCAATCACAGGATGGATTCGCCCGGCATGTGCCCACTCAGAGGCAACATACCCGGTCTCTTCACGCAATTCACGCTGCGCACAGGCCAACACAGACTCACCGGGATCCAGCTTTCCGGCAGGAAACTCCACCATCACTTGGCCAACAGGGTAGCGAAACTGACGTTCGAGGACGATCCGCGTGCTCCCTACCACTTCATCGAGGAGCGGTATCACCATCACCGCGCCCGGGTGAACGACGTATTCGCGAATAGCAGTCGATCCATCGGGGAGTTGCACTGTGTCTTGCAGCGCCCGCAAAAAGTGCCCCCTATAGACCTCCGTGCTGGAGCGCTGGGTTTCAACCAAATGCGCGTTGGTCATCTGGCACTTTGGGGGTCAGGTACCGAGCATTTGCCGTACAGCATTGGTACACAAAGCGAACAGGCCGCCAGGCAAAAGACCCAAGACAAGTACCAATCCGCCGTTAACGCACAAAACAACACGTACATCCAATGGTGCGACGACGCTGCTGGCCGTTATGGGAGCATCAAAATACATGACTTTGATGACGCGCAAATAGTAGAAAGCGCCGATTAAGGACATCAAAACGGCGAACACAGCGATATACAAATGCAATGCCTGTCCAGACGCCACGAGAGCCTGCAAGACCGCCAACTTGGCATAGAACCCGACCAACGGTGGAATACCGGCCAACGAGAGCAAACATACTGCCATAACGCCCGCATACAAGGGGCTGCGCTGGTTCAAACCAGCCAAGTCTGCAATTTCTTCACTCTCAAACCCGTCTCGGGACAAGAGCAACAAGACACCAAAACTCGCCAAAGTAGTCAGGACATAGCTGATTACGTAGAACATGGACGAACTATAGGCATTGGCTGTAAAGGTCGTCGAATCACGACCGACCACTCCTGACAACAAACCTAACAGGACAAAACCCATTTGTGAGATAGTGGAGAAAGCCAGCATACGTTTCACGTTGGACTGGGCGATTGCCGCAAGATTTCCAACCAGGAGCGATCCAACAGCCAATATCAATAGCATCTGCTGCCAATCGAAAGCCAAAGGCAACATACCCTCTACGAGCAGCCGCATTACCAGCGCAAACGCAGCCAGTTTTGGTGCCCCACCGATCATCAAGGTAATTGCAGTAGGTGCACCTTGGTAAACATCGGGGATCCACATGTGAAATGGAACGGCACCAAGCTTAAATGCCAGTCCTGCAACCACAAAAACAAGCCCAAACACCAACACCTGATGGCGAATCTGGCCTGAAGAAATTGCCTTAAAAATAGCAGTAATGTCGAGCGAACCTGTTGCCCCGTACAGCATGGACATGCCATACAGCAAAAATCCAGAAGCCATGGCGCCCAAGACAAAGTACTTCA
>CAYXWW010000019.1:24827-34233 GCA_964468905.1 uncultured Rhodoferax sp.
AACCAGGGCATAGCTAGACAGGGTCAGCAACTCCAACCCCATATAGATCACCAAGAGATTGTTCCCGGAGATCATTACCGACATGCCTAACAACGCAAAAATGCTGAGCGTGAAAAATTCGCCCCCTCGGAGCATGCCACGGTGTGCAGAATACGGGCGCCCATAGACCAGGGTGACCATGACCGCAATGGTTGAAAAACACTTGAGCCAATTGCCCATGGCGTCACTGACCACCATATTGCCAAAGCCATAGAGCGTCTCGCCTGCCAACGCCATATCGGCTTGCATGTATGCAACAACACCCAGAGTCAATAGCGTGAGCACATAAGTTTTGTCACGCATGGGGCTCTTGACGCCAAGGTCCAGCAATGCAATGACACAAGCCATCACTAGCAAGACCAAGTCGGGCAAGACCGCGATCCAACTGATTTTGTCAATCATCTTTCGTCTCTCAATTCAGTTTGATCAATTCAATTTGGACACTGCAACATGCTTGAGCAGTTGCGCAACCGAGGTATCCATTGCGTCGGTAAAAGGCTTGGGATAGACCCCCATCCACAAAACTGCTGCTGCAAGCATCGCTAGCATCAGGAATTCTCTTGGATTGATGTCAGCCAAGTCTTTGACGTGATCGTTGGTTACCGGTCCAAGGTAGACACGTTTGAACATCCACAAGGTATATGCCGCGCCAAAAATGAGCGCGCTGGCAGCAGCCAAGCCGATCCAAAAGTTGTATTTGACCGCGGCCAAAATAACCATCCACTCGCCCACAAATCCTGCGGTGCCTGGTAACCCACAATTTGCCATGGCAAAGAACAGAGCAAACGCTGCAAATTTAGGCATGGTATTGACCACACCACCGTAGCTGGATATCTCGCGCGAGTGAACACGGTCGTAAAGAACGCCGATGGACAAGAACATCGCACCTGAAACAAAGCCGTGAGCGATCATTTGAACTAGGCCACCCGACACACCCAAATCAATGAATATAAAGAAACCAAGTGTCACAAATCCCATGTGGGCGACAGACGAATACGCCACAAGCTTTTTCATGTCTTGCTGCACCATGGCAACGAGACCGACATACACCACCGCGATCAACGACAGCGCGATCATCAGACCCGACCACTCATGGGCAGCATCCGGTGCGATGGGCAGTGAAAACCGCAAAAATCCATAAGCGCCCAACTTAAGCATGATCGCAGCCAGCACGGCCGATCCACCCGTTGGTGCTTCTACGTGCACATCTGGCAACCATGTGTGGACGGGCCACATAGGGACTTTGACGGCAAATGCAGCAAAGAAAGCAAAGAACAAGAAGGTTTGACTCGCACGATCCAAAGGCAGCGCATGCCATGCCGCTAAGTCGAAGGTACCACCTGACTTCGTATAAAGAAAAATGAGAGCAACAAGCATGAGCAGTGAGCCCATGAGCGTGTACAGGAAGAACTTGAATGCTGCGTAAATCTTATTGGGGCCACCCCATATACCAATAATCAGGTACATCGGAATCAGTGTGGCTTCAAAAAACACATAGAAAAGCAAGCCATCCAACGTGCAAAACACGCCAATCATCAATCCGCTCAGGATGAGGAATGCGCCCATATACTGATTAACACGCTGGGTAATCACTTCCCAGCCTGCAATGATGACCACCACGTTTATAAAAGCTGTCAACAGCACAAACCACAAGGAGATGCCATCGACGCCCAAGTGGTACCGAACATTGAAGCGATCAATCCACGAGAAATTCTCTACAAACTGCATGGCAGCCGTGGATGAATCAAACTGACTGTAAAGGGGCAAAGTCACTAAAAAACTGGCAATTGCACCGACCAGTGCCACCCAGCGCACAGTGTTCGCCTGCTCGTCCCGTCCCAATGCCAGCAATACAACGCCGAACGCGATCGGCGTCCAAATTGCGAGGCTTAACAATCCCATATTCTTCTTCTCCTTATTGGTTCAACCAGGCGCGAATGGGCGGCCATGTAACGAAATACGTTATGAACACAAATACACCCAACGCCATGACCAACGCATAGTGGTACAGAAATCCAGACTGAGCCTTTCGCACAAACCCTGAAATCCTGCTTACGAGTCTCCATGAACCGTTTACGATGCCGCCGTCAATAATCGCTTGGTCGCCAACTTTCCAAAGTCCGGTTCCCAAGGCCCGTGCACCACGCGCCAAAATATTTTCGTTGATCCAGTCAAGGTAATACTTGTTTTCAAGCAGATTGAAAACGGGCATGACCGACCGCTTGATCGCAGCGGGAACAGACGGGTTGACCATATACATGTAATAGGCCGAAGCGACGCCTCCGATTGCCAACCACAGCGGCAAAGAAGTCAACGAATGCATCGCCATGGGCATCCATCCATGGAAAGCGTGAGCCAACTCTTCCATAGCTCCATGCTTTTCATGGTCCACAAAAATAGCCCCCTTGAAGAAATCTCCAAACAGCATAGGTCCAATTGCTATAGCACCGATTACTACGGATGGAATTGCCAAGAGAATGAGTGGAACAGTAACGACCCACGGTGACTCGTGAGGACCATGGTGTTCCTCGTGGTGTCCATGCGCGTCGTCATGGGAATGATGGTCATCTGGGTTTTGGTCAAACCGCTCTTTTCCATGGAATACCAAAAAGTACATGCGGAATGAGTAAAAGGCTGTAACGAACACGCCTGCCAGCACGGCAAACTTCGCAAAACCTGCGCCCGGCAAGTGGCTCTCCATGACCGCTTCAATAATGCTGTCTTTTGAATAGAAGCCTGCAAAGAACGGAGTGCCAATCAGCGCCAACGAACCCAAAAGGGAAGTAATCCAAGTAATCGGCATGTACTTACGCAATCCGCCCATCCAGCGAATGTCTTGGTTGTGGTGCACACCCATGATCACTGAACCCGCCGCTAGGAACAACAAAGCCTTGAAAAACGCATGTGTCATTAAATGGAACACCGCGACTGAATACGCTGAGGCCCCCAGCGCAACAGTCATATACCCCAGTTGCGAGAGTGTCGAATATGCGACCACGCGCTTGATGTCATTTTGAATGATGCCGAGAAAGCCCATGAAAAGCGCAGTGATGGAGCCGATCACCAAAATCATACTCAGTGCGGTATCACTCAATTCAAACAACGGTGACATACGGGCGACCATGAAGATACCGGCGGTCACCATCGTGGCTGCGTGAATCAACGCCGATATCGGAGTGGGGCCTTCCATAGAGTCTGGCAACCACACATGCAACGGAAATTGTGCAGACTTGCCCATAGCACCAATAAAAAGGCAAATGCAGATCACAGTGATGAGCATCCAGTCAGTGCCCGGAAGAGACATGGTTGCCAGTTCAGCGGATTTACCAAAAGCTTCCGTGTAATTCAGGGTCCCAGCGAAGGCAGCTATCAGACCAATACCGAGGATGAAGCCAAAGTCGCCCACCCGATTGACCAAGAATGCCTTCATATTGGCAAAGATGGCCGTTGGCTTATTGAACCAAAATCCAATCAACAGATAGGACACCAAGCCAACCGCTTCCCATCCGAAGAACAGCTGAAGCATATTGTTGCTCATGACCAGCATCAACATGGAAAATGTGAAAAGCGAAATATAGGAGAAGAAACGGTTGTAGCCCTCGTCTTCCTTCATGTATCCGATGGTGAATATATGCACCATCAGTGAGACAAATGTCACGACGCACATCATCATCGCGGTCAATCCATCGACCAGGAACCCAATTTCCATCTTGAGCCCGCCAACCACCATCCATGTGTAGAGGGTCTCATTGAACCGCGCGCCGTCCCAGGCAACGGAATAGAGAGTCATTGCAGACAGAACGAATGCAATAGCCACTCCAATGATCGTCAGCGAATGACTGGCGGTACGACCAATGCGATTGCCACCAAATTTGGTTCCAAAAAAGCCAGCAACAATGGAGGCCCCCAGTGGGGCCAATGGAACCAATAGGAGATTTGAAGCAGAAAGGGTTTGACTCATATAAATTTAGCCCTTGAGCGTGTTGAGTTCGTCCGCGCTAATGCTGGACTTATTGCGAAACAGCAGCACCAAGATGGCTAGCCCAATGGCCGACTCTGCAGCGGCAACAGTCAGGATAAAGAACACAAATATCTGCCCATGCAGGTCATGCAAGTAATGCGAAAACGCAACAAAATTGGTATTGACCGCTAACAACATCAACTCAATCGCCATTAACAACACAATGAGATTGCGTCGATTCAAGAAAATGCCAATAACTGATAATGCAAACAAAATGGCACCCAATGACAGGAAGTGGCCCAAAGTCAAAACCATGCTTATTTCTCCGCTTGAGTTGCGCTGACAGGGGCGGCAGGTTCCGCCAGTTTGGTCGCAGTCAGCTTGACGACTTTCAACCGATCCTGGGATGTGACGCGAACCTGGTCAGAAGCGCTGATAGATTTGGCGTCTTTTCGTGCACGCAAGGTCAAAGCGATTGCAGCAATCATTGCAACCAGCAAAATTGCAGCTGCGACCTCAAGCGGATACAAGTATTGTGTGTACAACAACTTGCCAAGCGCTAGCGTATTGGGAACGTTACTTTCATGGGCAGCAATGCCTGTCAATGGTGGACGATCAAAACCCCCAATGAGTACCGCCGACATTTCTAGCGCGATCACCACGCCCACCATGGCCGCAAATGGAAAATGCCGCCAGAACCCTTGTCGCAAGTCTTCCATGTTGATGTCCATCATCATGACAACAAATAGGAACAACACCATCACTGCGCCCACATAGACCAGCACCAACGTAATTGACAAAAACTCAGCCTTCAGCAGCATCCAGATCATCGATGCTTGAAAGAAAGTCAATACCAAATACAAAACGGCGTGAATTGGGTTTCGCGCAGTTATTACACGAAACGCTGCAAACAGCATGATCGTGGAAAACACATAGAACAGACCGGTCGTGACACTCATAAATCAACTTCTTTCTAGCGCCAGCTCAGCGGTATTTGGCGTCCAATTGCTTGGCAGCAGCAATCTGGGGTTCGTATCGATCGCCAACCGCCAGCAGCATGTCTTTTGTGAAATACAAGTCAGCACGCGACTCGCCGTGATATTCAAAAATGTGCGTTTCAACAATTGAATCAACCGGGCAACTTTCCTCGCAAAACCCACAGTAAATACACTTATTCAAGTCGATGTCATAACGCGTGGTTCGACGCGAACCGTCATCACGCTTTTCTGACTCAATGGTAATTGCCATTGCAGGGCACACGGCCTCGCACAACTTACAGGCAATGCACCGCTCTTCACCGTTTTCATACCGGCGCAAGGCATGCAGGCCGCGAAAGCGTGGCGACAAAGGGGTCTTTTCTTCCGGGTACTGCAGCGTTACTTTGCGGCGAAAAGCGTAACGTCCTGTCAGGGCCAAGCCCTTGAACAGTTCCCACATCAAAAAGCTACTCAGAAAATCCTTCAGCGAAAACGCCAATGGCTTTTGGGCAACGGTATTTGCAGACATAGATGTGCCCTTACTTCCAAATGTTGTAGGGAGCAGGTAACTGCATCCATGCGCCTACAACGACCAACCAAACCAACGTCACAGGTATGAATACTTTCCATCCCAAGCGCATGATCTGGTCATAACGGAAACGCGGAAATGTTGCCCGCACCCAAATAAAGAACGACATGAACATGAACGCCTTCAATCCCAACCATATCCAGCCGGGAATCCAGTTCAACAGCGGAGTGTCGATGGGAGACATCCAACCACCAAGGAACAAAAGGGTGCCCAGAAGAGATACCAGATAAAAATTGGCGTACTCGGCCAATTGGAACATAGCGAAAGACATGCCTGAATACTCGACCATGTGGCCCGCAACGATTTCCGCCTCCCCTTCGACGACGTCAAAAGGGTGGCGGTTGGTTTCGGCCATGCTCGATATCACATAGACGACAAAAATGGGCAGCAACGGCAACCAATTCCAGGACAGGAAGTTCAAACCTAAGTAAGACCATTGCCCATTCGGAGCGAAAAATTGCCCCTGACCTTGACCCATTACGATGTCCGTCATGTTCATGCTGGAAGACACCATCAGGACAACCACAAAGCAAAAACCCATCGCGATTTCATAACTGACCATTTGTGCGGATGCCCGCATCGCGCCCAAGAAAGCGTACTTCGAATTCGAAGCCCAGCCGGAAATGATGATTCCATAGACCTCCATCCCTGCAATCGCCATCAAAAACAGCAGCCCCGCATTGATGTTAGACAAGGCAACATCAGGACCAAAGGGAATCACGGTCCATGCAGCCAAGGCTGGCGCAATCGTCATCACGGGACCCAAAAAGTACAACCCCTTACTAGCCGCGCCCGGCACCAAGATCTCCTTGGTCATCAATTTCAGTGCGTCAGCGATAGGCTGCAACATACCAAACGGTCCAACCCGATTAGGACCGTGGCGCACTTGCATGTAACCCAACAGCTTGCGCTCCCAAAGTGTTGTGTAAGCGATCACGCCCATCAGCGGAAGCACGATTGCAAGAATCTTGATCAGAGTCCAGATAACCGGCCAAGCCAGTTCAGTCCACCATTGCCCTACAAACAAGCCCAAGCCAAAGTTGAATAGTGCGTCGATCATGCCAGCACCTCCTGCGCTGATTCAGCCTTAGCACAGGCGCGACCATCCGCAGTCAGTTGCAAGGAAGTAGCACGCCGGACAATACTGTCCAACTGGTAGATGCTTGCCACACAGGGCTCCACGGTGCTTACCGCAGGAGTATCTTGAAGAGAGCAGGTATTGCTCAGACGGTCAGCTGGCACTTGCGCGGGTACACCACCATCGTTGTGCGCATACATGTGTTGTAAAACTTCTTGCGCAGATTCAAACTCAAAACCGGGCAGACCCAGAATATTGGCCAGCGCACGCAACACTTTCCAAGCCGGACGGGCATCGCCCAATGGCTTGACGACGGCATAGAAGCTCTGCACACGCCCCTCGGCGTTGACAAAGGTGCCCGGCGTTTCTGTGAACGGCGCAATGGGCAAGAGCACATCGCTGATTTCCATATTGGCCTTGAACGGACTGAGGGTGACGACCATTTCGCACTGCTTCAAGGCCAAGACAGCCGCCGTTCCAGCGGCCGAATCGAACTCAGGCTCGTTGTTCAGCAAAACAGCCGCCTTCAATCCACCCAACAACATTTGCTCGGCGTTTAAACCCTTGTTGCCAGGCAGAGCACCGGCCAATTGCGCACCAACGGTATTGGCCGCTTCGGTTAGGTATCCAAAATTAGCACCGGTTTGCGTTGCAATCCAGTTAGCAAGCGCCAAAATCTGGCTGCCCTGTGCATGGTGTGCTGCAGCGTTGCCCAATAAAATGGCTTTGCGCTCACCACCCAACAGGGACTGGGCGATGTTTTTCGCAGCATCCGTTGCCTGACCGCTCAAGGGCGCAGAAATACCCTTCTCTGCTGCGATGACGGATGCAACATCAGCCAAAGCTTGAACCCATTGGCTGGCAGGTGCCAGCAAACTGTTGCGCACCGGCATACCCCAGTCCACTGCCTTGGCGTTGATCACGTTGATGGCGCATCCGCGCTTGTTGGCCTGGCGTATCCGCTGAGCAAATAGGGGATGGTCCTTGCGCAGGTTGGACCCGACCACCAGCACACGCTCCAAACTGGATAGATCGGCGATCGGCATACCCAGGTAACGAACACCTGATTGGCCGCTGACAAACTCTGCATGGCGCAAGCGGTAGTCGATGTTTTCGCTGCCCAGACCACGCACCAGGGCACCGGCTAGGTATAACTCTTCCAGTGTGCTGTGTGGGCTCACCAATGCACCGATGGCACTTGCGCCATGAGAAGACTTAATACCCTGCAATCCATGGGCTACGTATTCCAGTGCAGTTTGCCAGTCAACACTCTTCCACTCCCCGCCCTGCTTGAGCATGGGTGTGGTCAGTCGGTCGGTGCCATTCAAAGCTTCGTAGGAAAAACGGTCGCGGTCTGCAATCCAACATTCATTGACTGCTTCGTTTTCGAGTGGTACAACACGCAGCACTTTGTTGTTCTTGACTTGCACCACCAGATTGGTCCCGGTGGAATCATGCGGACTGATGGACTTGCGACGCGACAACTCCCATGTGCGGGCGCTGTATCGGAAGGGCTTGCTGGTGAGCGCACCGACCGGGCAAATGTCAATCATGTTGCCGGACAACTCCGAATCGACCGTCATTCCGACAAAGGATTCGATCTCGGCGTGCTCACCACGGTGGGACATGCCCAACTCCATGGCACCGGCGATTTCCTGACCAAAGCGAACGCAGCGCGTGCAGTGAATGCACCGGCTCATCTCTTCCATGGATATCAGCGGGCCGATGTCCTTATGGAACACCACACGTTTTTCTTCTTCGTAACGCGAAGAAGATCCACCGTAGCCGACAGCCAAGTCCTGCAACTGGCACTCACCGCCCTGGTCGCAAATGGGGCAATCCAGCGGGTGGTTGATCAGCAAGAACTCCATGACGGACTTTTGTGCCTTGATCGCCTTGTCGCTCTGCGTACGAACAATCATTCCCTGGGTAACAGGCGTTGCGCAAGCTGGCATGGGCTTGGGCATCTTCTCCACATCAACCAGGCACATGCGGCAATTGGCCGCGATGCTGAGCTTCTTGTGATAGCAGAAATGGGGGATATAGGTGCCAGCCTTTTCAGCCGCATGCATGATCATGCTGCCTTCGACAATGTCAACCTTTTTACCGTCGAGTTCGATTTGAATCATCTTGGGACTCGCTCTAGACGTACGCGGGGACCATGCAGGTCTTGTGCGTAACGTGGTGCTCAAATTCGTGTCTGAAATGCTTGATCATGGCTCGCACGGGCATGGCCGCTGCATCGCCCAATGCACAAATTGTGCGGCCCATGATGTCGTTGGCCACGCTGTCCAGCAGGTCCATATCGGCAGGCCGGCCATGGCCAGTTTCGATACGGTCCACCACGCGCGACAACCAACCGGTACCTTCACGGCAAGGTGTGCACTGCCCGCAGGACTCGTGCATGTAAAAGTAACTCAGGCGCTGCAGGCTCTTGACCATACAACGGCTGTCGTCCAGCACGATCACCGCGCCCGAGCCCAGCATGGAACCTGCCTTGGCGATAGAGTCGTAGTCCATGGTGCAGTCCATCATGATGGATGCAGGCAAAATGGGGGACGATGACCCGCCAGGAATGACGGCTTTCAACTGGCGACCGGCACGTACGCCACCCGCCAACTCCAACAACTTGGAGAAAGGTGTGCCCATCGGAACTTCAAAGTTGCCAGGCATTTCCACATCACCGCTGACTGAGTAGATCTTGGTACCGCCGTTGTTGGGCTTGCCGCATTCCAGATACGCCTGACCACCGTTGCGGATGA
>CAYXWW010000020.1:0-446 GCA_964468905.1 uncultured Rhodoferax sp.
CCTCGCTTTAGCTTGGAAGGCTAAGGTATTACCACTATACGAACCCCGCATAGACTTACCCATTGAAAGTCAATTCATCACTGGTGGAGAGGGCTGGATTCGAACCAGCGTACTCGTAAGAGGGCAGATTTACAGTCTGCTGCCATTAACCACTCGGCCACCCCTCCTTAGCGTAGCCCAGTATTATGCCACGGTTTTTTGTCAGTTGTCAGCATGCGCAGCACAATCGACAAGAAAGTTCACCAGCAGATGGGCAACAGCCCCCTGCCCGCCAGCCAGCGGTTGACCTCGCCGAAGTGTCCGCACCCCAGGAATGGCACCGGACCGCGACTCGCGGACAGGGGCGAAGGATGGTTGGCGCTGAGGATTCGGTGGCGTTGCGCGTCGATCAGTCCTGATTTCTTTTGTGCATGCGCACCCCAGAGCAGGAATGCCTTGGGACCGCC